>CAZPXE010000190.1:0-6433 GCA_964590545.1 uncultured Rhodobacterales bacterium
TCCCTATCAGGTGAACAAGGCCACGATGATCGAGCGGATCGCCGAAGCGGCGCGCGACAAGCGGATCGAAGGCATCTCCCATGTGCAGGACGAGTCGGACCGGAATGGGGTGCGCGTTGTCGTCGAACTCAAACGCGACGCGACTGCCGAAGTGGTGCTGAACCAGCTGTTCCGCTTCACGCCGATGCAAACCTCTTTTGGCTGTAACATGCTGGCGCTGAATGGCGGGCGGCCTGAGCAACTGACCCTGCGGCGGTTCCTCACATCCTTCATTGATTTCCGCGAAGATGTGGTCGCCCGGCGCACAGCCTACGATCTGCGCAAGGCGCGCGAGCGGAGCCATATCCTGTGTGGTCTGGCTGTCGCGGTGTCGAATGTGGATGAGGTGGTTGCGACCATCCGTGCTTCTGCCGATGCTGCCGAGGCGCGCGAAAAGCTGATGACGCGACTCTGGCCCGCGCAGGACATCGCCGATTACATCAAGCTGATCGACGATCCGACCCATACGATGAACGACGACGGCACCTATAACCTGTCTGAAACGCAGGCCCGCGCAATTCTGGATCTGCGCCTGCAACGCCTTACACAGATCGGGGTGAAGGAAGTCACCGACGAGCTGGAAGAACTGGCAGGTAAGATCAAGGAATACCTCGATATTCTGGGCTCGCGTGAGCGGATCATGTCAATCATCTCGGACGAGTTGAAAACGGTGCGCGAGCTGTTCGCCGTGCCCCGGCGCACCGAGATTGTCGACTGGTCCGGCGATATGGAAGACGAGGACCTGATCGAGCGCGAAGATATGGTCGTGACGGTCACCTCTGGCGGCTACATCAAGCGCACGCCGCTGGCCGATTTCCGCGCGCAAAAGCGTGGTGGCAAGGGCGTGTCGGGCATGGCGACCAAGGAAGAGGATGTGATTACCACCCTTTTCGTCGCCAATACCCATACGCAGCTCTTGTTCTTCACAACCGACGGGATGGTTTACAAGCTGAAGACCTGGCGACTTCCGCAGGGCGGGCGCACGGCCAAGGGCAAGGCGATTGTGAACATTCTGCCGATCCCGACTGGCGTGTCGATTGCGGCGATCATGCCGGTTGACCGCGATGAAAAGGATTGGGACGATTTGCAGGTCGTCTTCGCCACAAATCACGGCACCGTGCGGCGCAACAAGCTGAGCGATTTCACCAATGTGATGCGCAATGGCAAGATCGCGATGAAGTTCGAAGGCGATAGCGAAGGCTGGTCGATGATCGACGCGCGGATTGCCTCGAATGATGACGATGTGATGCTGGTGACCTCTTCGGGCCGCGCCATCCGCTTCCCGGCAACAGATGTGCGGGTATTCAACTCGCGTGCTTCGACCGGTGTGCGGGGGATCAAGCTTTCGGGCAAGGATCGCGTGGTGTCTATGTCGATCATCCGGCACTTTGATGCGACCTCGGATGAGCGGGCCGCTTATCTGAAAATGCGCAGGGCTGTCGCGGGCTTGGCGGACGATGTTGAAGTATCGGATGAAGACGCCACCGACGCGAATGCAACCATCAGTCCGGAGCGTTACGCCGAGATGTCGGCGTCGGAAAACCTGATCCTGACGATTACGTCTGGCGGCTCTGGCAAGCTGTCTTCCAGCCACGATTATCCGGTGCGCGGGCGCGGCGGTATGGGTGTGACGGCGATGGACAAAGCGATGCGCGGCGGCGCGCTGGTGGCGTCCTTCCCGGTTGAGATGGAAGACCAGATCATGCTCGCCACCTCGAAGGGTCAGTCGATCCGGGTGCCTGTGGACGGGATTTCCTTCCGCTCCCGCTCGGCTGGCGGCGTGAAGGTGTTCAACACCGGCAAAGGCGAAGAAGTTGTGTCGGTCGCGTGGATTGCCGAGCAAGGTGATGAAGAGGCCGACGCCGAAGAGTAACCATTGGGGTCAGGGCCTGCTCAGGCCCCGGCCCGCTGCAAAGGGCTTTGTGTGATCGGCGGGCTGTCCGGGATTGCCCCCTCGGACTGAGCTTCTTGTTCGCTGCTGGCCGCGATGGCACTGGCGAGCAAGGTGATGGTGATCGCCACAGCGCAAATTCCGTATCCAACACGCATAACAATCCTCCCGTTCACGCTTTACTGGCATGAACTTAGGCAATCGTTGCAAGGCGGTATCGGGGAAAGTCTGGCCGTTCTGCCCCGTCGGGGGTCAGAGCGCGTAGAGGTCCGAGAACTTGTCCTTTAGGTAGGTTAGCAGCGGTGCGGCGCTGGGGGGCATGCCGCTGGCTTTTTCGATCACCTCGGCAGGCTCGTATAGTCCACCATGGGTTTGCAAATTCGCCCGCAGCCATCCTGTCGCAGCAGAGGTATCCCCTTGGGCCAATTGGCTTTCCAGATCGGGGACCGCTTTGCGCAGCGCGGCGTTCAGGCAGCCCGCATAGACATTGCCCAGTGAATAGGTCGGGAAATAGCCAAACAGGCCCACGGACCAATGCACATCCTGCAGCACGCCGTTGGACGGCTTGTCGACCGCATAGCCAAAATCCGCTTCGAACCGGTCATTCCACGCAGCTTCCAGATCGGAAACACCCAGATCGCCAGAGATCAGCGCCCGCTCAAGGTCGAGCCGCAGCATAATGTGCAGGTTGTATTGCACCTCATCGGATTCGGTACGGATATAGCCGTTGGAGACGCGATTGACGGCGGCATAGAAAGCGTCCGGTCCATCAAGGCCCATATCCCCGAAGCTGGCGCGCATCTGCTCGTAGAGCCAGCCACAAAAAGCACGGCTGCGGCCCAGTTGGTTTTCGTAAATGCGCGATTGGCTTTCATGCACGCCCATCGACACGCCCCGGCCCAGCGGTGTCAGCAGATAGGCGCGGTCGATGCCCTGCTCATAGGCGGCGTGGCCGACTTCGTGAATGGTGGAATAGATGCAGTTGAACGGATCATCGTCGCTGGTGCGCGTGGTGATGCGCACATCAAGGCCCGAGCCGGACGAGAACGGATGCACCGCTTTGTCGATGCGCCCATGGGTGAAGTCATAGCCGAAAGCTTCGGCAACGCGGGTCGACATCTCAATCTGTGCCGCTTCCGGGAAAGCACCCGTCACGCCGGCAGGCTTGGGTTTGTCGAGGATCGCGGCGCGCAACTCGACCAGCGCCGGGCGCATTTCGCCAAAGATCGCGTCAAGCTCTGCACCGGACATGCCTTGTTCGTAATCTTGCAGCAGAGCGTCATAGGGGTCTCCGCCCGCCGCCAACGCGGCGGCTTCTTCGCGGCGCAGGGCGAGCACCTCGTCCAAGACAGGCGCAAAGGCGGCGTATTCATCGGCGGCGCGGGCTTCGGCCCATTTGCCTTGCGCCTCGGACGTCACGCGCGCCAGTGTCGCGGCCAGATCGGCGGGCACTTTGCAGGCGCGCTCAAAGCTGCGCTTGATCTCGCGCAGGTTCGCCGCGCTGACATGATCGAGCGTCTCGCCCTCAGCCGCAGCCAGCCAATCGGCCACCTCGGGGGCAGAGCGGCGGGCATGGAGCACGCCTTCCAGTGCCGCCATCTCTGCGCCGCGCTGAGGAGCTGCCCCGCGCGGCATCATGGTTTCCTGATCCCATCCTAGCCGCCCGGCAATCTGGCCAAGGGCTTGGGTATCACGGACATAAGACATGAGGTCTTGATAGGCGGACATGCGATTAAACTCCTTCGCGAACGGATGAGGCGATGGGATAGGCGGACAGGAAACGCGCCCGCAGGATCAGCACCCAGAGCACGACAGCGAGCGCCTGATGCGCGATCGCGATCTGCCACGGCGCGCCATACATAACGGTGACGATGCCAAGCACCACTTGCAGCAGCATGGCGCAGAACATTGCGTTGAAGGCAAAGCGTGTGCGGGCATGGGCCGATTTGCGCCCCGCGAGCCAGACGCCAAGACCAAAGAGCAGCAGCGCATAGCCCGCAACCCGGTGCATGAATTGCACCAGACCGGGGCTTTCGAAGAAATTCCGCCAGATAGGCTCGAACGTAAATGCACTGGCGGGGAACCACGCGCCGCCCATCGTGGGCCAATCGGTGTAAGAGCGGCCTGCGTCGATCCCGGCGACCAGAGCGCCGAGCAGGATTTGCAGGAAGGCGAAATGCAGCAGGCCAGTGGACATGCCGAAGCGTGACCGCTCCCCCTCGCGCCGGGCCTGCATCAGGTCACGTTCTTCGCGGCCCAGAAGGAAGATGTTCCACGCGATGAAGCCAAGGATGATAAACGCCAGCCCCAGATGGGTGGCGAGGCGGTAGGAGGCCACATCGACCGTCCCCTCGCCCTGCGTGACGCCAGAGGCGACCATCCACCAGCCAATACTCCCCTGTAGGCCGCCAAGAAAGCCGAGGAACAGCAGCCGTCCGGTCCAATCCACACGTTTGGCCAGCATCCCCAGCACCAGCATCAACGCCATAACGCCGAACGCGCCGTATTCGATTTGCCGCGCCAGTTCGAGGGTGACAGACCCTTGGCGCAGCGCCACTTCAGCGCCGATCAGCGCGGCAAAGCCGCCAAAGCCCACCAGCGGTTGCCAGACCCCATCACGCCCTTTGGGGATCTTGCGTCGCAGCAGGAACCACAAGAACCCGGCGGCCCAAACAAGGCCAAGCACGCGGCCAAGCTGGCGGTGGCCCCATTCCCACCAATAGATGACTTTGAAATCGGCCAACTCCATCCATTGGTTCTGGATCTGGAACTCGTCGATCTGCTTATACAGCTCGAACTCGGCTTCCCATGCCGCCGCCGTCATCGGGGGCATCGCGCCGGTGATCGGGCGCCATTCGGTGATGCTGAGCCCGCTATCGGTGAGCCGCGTCAACCCGCCCACCGCGATCATCACAAAGACCAGCACAAACAGGATTTGCAGCCAGACCCGAATGGCCCGCCGCGCCCCGCCGCGCCCTTTGTCAATCAGCCCCGGTTGCGCCGCCGGGCGCACCGCGTCTGGGCTGCTCACCTCTTCGAAAATGGACCGTTTCGCACTCATCGTCTTGCCTTCGATCTGTCTTGCGCCGCACCCTAGGCCCGCCTCTGGCAGAGGTCCAGCGGCGCGGCATGCGGCATAAGGTTTGGTTCCCGATACTTATTCCGGCCCGCGCGCCTTCCAACGCACCATTTGCCGCAGCATCCCGTGGAGCATGCGCACATCGTGCTGAGTCATCGGAAAGCGGCTCCACATATTTCGCAGATTGGTCTTCATCGAAGGGGCTTTGTGGTCGGGAAAGAAGAACCCCGCCTGCCCCATCACATCCTCGAAATGGCCCGCCAGATGATCAACCTCATGCCCTTTGGCGGGCGATGTATCGGCAAGGCCGGGGTCGTGGGCGGTGACCTCGGCGCTGACCCGCCGCCATTCATAGCCCGTCAGCAAAACGCATTGCGCAAGGTTGAGCGAGGGGAAATCGGGGTTCACGGGAACGGTGATGATGGCATTGGCTTGGGCCACATCGGCATTCTCAAGCCCGGCCCGCTCTGGCCCGAACAGAACGGCGACGCGCTGCCCGGCGCTGATTTTCTCGGCGGCGAGTTGCATAGCGGCTTGGGGCGAATAGACCGGCTTGGTCAGATCACGCGTGCGGGCGGTGGTGGCAAAGGTGAAATGCTGGTCCGCCACAGCGCTGGCGATATCGGGGTGCAGCGCCGCATCGTCGAGCAGCCGCCCCGCGCCGGACGCCATTGCGACCGCTGCCGGGTTCGGCCAGCCATCGCGCGGCGCGACAATGCGCATATGGGTCAGGCCGAAATTCAGCATCGCACGCGCAGCAGCGCCGATATTCTCGCCCATTTGCGGGCGGACAAGGACGAAAGCGGGGGTCATTTCCATAAGGCGCGCCTTATCGAAGCGCGCAAGGCCCGGCAAGTGGCCTGACGGGTCAAATCCCCATTTTCAAAGCGCGACCAATCGGCTATGCGCATCCGAACGCAGGCAGAAAGGGCGATGACATGAGCGAGCAAGAGCATCCGCAACTCTATCTCATCACCCCGCCTGAGTTGGACCTGTCCACCTTTCCCGGCACGCTTGGCGCGGTGCTGGACGCACATGAGGTCGCTTGCGTGCGGCTGGCCTTGGCAAGCCGGGACGAGGACCGTTTGTCGCGCGCCGCCGATGCGCTGCGCGAGACCTGTATCGCCCGCGATGTGGCAATTGTGATAGAGGATCATGTCGTACTGGCCGAGCGGCTTGGCCTTGATGGTGTCCATCTCAGCGATGCGGCGCGGTCCGTGCGGTTTGCCCGCAAGGCGCTGGGTGCGGATGCGATTGTGGGCTGTTTCTGCGGCACCTCGCGCCATGACGGGATAAGCGCTGGTGAGGCGGGTGCGGATTATGTCAGCTTCGGGCCTGTGGGCGTGTCGCATCTTGGCGATGGCAGCCGCGCTGAAGCTGAGCTGTTTCAGTGGTGGTCAGAGATGATCGAAGTGCCCGTGGTC
>CAZPXE010000191.1:0-6424 GCA_964590545.1 uncultured Rhodobacterales bacterium
CGTGCATAGCTTCCCGGCAAAGGGGAGGGATCATGGACATACTCATCAACGTCGTGTTGCCGCTGTCGCTGGCGATCATCATGCTCAGCCTTGGGATCGGGCTGACGGTGCGCGATTTCACCCGCGTTGCCAGCCAAGGCACCGCGTTCCTGATCGGGGCTGCGGCGCAAGTGGCGCTGGTTCCCATCACCGCCTTCCTCATCATCCTCGCCTTCGGGATCACCGGAGAACTGGCGGTGGGCATCATGCTCTTGTCCTTTTGTCCCGGTGGCGTGACCTCGAACATGATCGCCAAGCTCAGCAAGGGCGATGTGGCGCTGTCGGTCTCGCTGACGGCGGTGATCTCGCTGCTGTCGATCCTCACCGTGCCGCTGCTGGCCGCTTGGGCGGTGACGCGCTTCATGGGGGCCGACGCGCCGGAAATCACCGTGGCGGAACTCTCCATCGCTGTGTTCCTGATCACCACCCTGCCCGTCGCCATTGGCGTGGCACTCCGGCACTGGAACCCGGTCGTCGCGGACCGGATCGAGCCGGGCCTGTCGCTGCTGGCAACGATCCTTTTCATCGTCATCGTGATCGCCGCACTGGCCGGGAATTGGGACCTGTTTGTCGAATACCTACCCACCCTCGGCCCGGCGCTGATCACGCTGAACGCGGCGCTGATGGTGATCGGCCTGCTGCTGGCGACACTGCTCGGCCTTGGCTGGTTGCAACGCAAGACGATCTCGGTCGAGACGGGTATCCAGAACGCCACCCTCGCCATCGCCCTTGGCACGATCATCACCGGGCAGACGGATGGCTTCTCGGCCATGGAACTGCCCGCCGCCGTCTATGGTATCACCATGTATGCCGTCGCCCTGCCCTTTGTCCTCTTCTATCGGAGCCGTTGATATGACCGAGCAAGCAGATGCCATCATCGTCGGCGCGGGCCTGTCCGGGCTGGTCGCCGCCGCCGAGCTTGGGGACCGGGGCAAGCAGGTGATCATCGTCGATCAGGAAGGCCCGCAGAACCTTGGCGGCCAAGCCCATTGGTCGCTGGGCGGGCTGTTCATGGTCGACACACCAGAGCAGCGGCGCATGGGCATCAAGGACTCGCATTCCTTGGCCCTGAACGACTGGATGGGCTCGGCGCAGTTCGACCGGCCCGAAGATGCCCTGCCCCGGCAATGGGCGGAAGCGTATCTGGACTTCGCCGCCGGGGACATGCGGCAATGGCTCTATAAGATGGGCCTGCGCTGGTTCCCCGTCGTGGGCTGGGCCGAACGCGGCGGCAGCTTTGCCGACGGGCATGGCAATTCCGTGCCGCGCTTCCACATCACATGGGGCACCGGGCCGGGCGTGCTGGAACATTTCATCCGCCGCTGCAAAGACCACGAGGCCGCCGGGCGCATCACCTTCCACTACCGCCACCAAGTTGACCGGATCGAGATGGAGAATGGCGCGGCCAAGGGTGTTTCCGGCACCCTGCTGGCCGAGGACCCCGCCCCCATCGGTGCCAAGACCAACCGCGACGCGGCGGGGGAGTTCACCCTGCGCGCGCCGTCCGTCATCGTCACCTCCGGCGGGATCGGCGGCAACTTCGAGATGGTGCGCAAAGTCTGGCCCGCAGAGCGCCTTGGCCCTGCGCCCAAGGAGATGGTCGCGGGCGTTCCGGCCCATGTGGACGGGCGCATGATCGGCATTTCCGAGGCTGTCGGCGGCCATGTCATTAATGGCGATCGGATGTGGCATTACACCGAAGGGGTGAAGAACTGGGACCCGATCTGGCCTGCCCATGGTATCCGCATCCTGCCCGGCCCATCCTCGATGTGGTTCGATGCGGAAGGCAACCGATTTGCCCCGCCCGCGCTGCCCGGCTTTGACAGTGTCGGCACGCTGAAAGCGATCCTTGAGACCGGGTATGAGTACAGCTGGTTCGTGCTGACGCAAAAGGTGATCAAGAAGGAATTCGCCCTCTCGGGCTCCGAGCAAAACCCCGATTTCACGTCGAAAAAATGGGCCGAGGTTATCAAGCAGCGCATCCTGTCGGGGTCAAAAGCCACTGGTCCCGTCGAGGCGTTCAAGGAGCGGGGTGAGGATTTTGTCGTGGCCCAAGACCTCACCTCCCTCGTCAATGGCATGAACCAAGTCGCGGGCGGCAACCTGATCACCGAAGCCAAGCTGCGCCCGCAGATCGAGGCGCGCGATGCGCAAGTGGACAACCCGTTCAGCAAGGACGCGCAGATGATGGCGATCCATGCCGCGCGCAACTATCGCGGCGACAGGCTGATCCGCACCGCAAAGCCGCATAAATTCCTTGATCCGGCCAATGGCCCGCTCATCGCGGTCAAACTGCATATCCTGACGCGCAAAACGCTGGGCGGGCTGCAAACCGATTTGCAAAGCCGCATGATCGGCGCGGATGGCGCGGTGGTGCCGGGCCTGTTCGCCGCCGGAGAGGTCGCCGGGTTCGGCGGCGGCGGCTATCACGGCTATAACGCGCTGGAAGGCACGTTCTTGGGCGGGTGTATCTTTTCAGGGCGGAACGCTGGGCGCTCTGACAGCATCGCTTAACAGGTCTGGCGCGCTACGGGATCAGCGGCCAGATCACTGGAATAAGTGCCGACGCGAGCAGCCCCACGGACAGGTTCAGCGGAATGCCCACGCGCATGAAATCGGTGAACTTATAGCCGCCCGGCCCGTAGATCAGCATGTTGGTTTGGTATCCGATGGGCGTCGCGAAAGAGGCACTCGCCGCGACCATCACGGCCACCACCAGCGGGCGCGGATCGAGCCCCAAAGCACTTGCCAGTCCAATGGCGATGGGTGTGACCACCACCGCCACCGCGTTGTTCGACACCAGCTCTGTCAGCACCGAAGTCAGCAGGTAAATCGCCCAGACGATCAGGAAAGGCGGCAGCGCGCTCAGCCCCGGCGCGAGAGCTTCGACAATCAGCGCCACCGCGCCCGACGCCTCTAGCGCCGCGCCGATGGCGAGCATAGAGAAAATCAGCGCCAGCAGGCGACCATCGACAAACCCAAACGCCTCATCCGCGTCGATGCAGCGGGTGATCAGCACCAACGCCACCGCCAGAACCGAGAGCAACAGGATCGGCGCAATGCCAAACGCCGCCAGCCCCACGATCCCCGCCAGCGTCGCAATCGCAATCGGCGCGTGCCCCCGGCGATAGGCGCGTTGCGAGGGTTGGGTCACATCGACCAAATCCATATCCTGCGCGAGGCGCGAGATATCCTCTGGCGCGCCTTCCAGCAGCAGCGTGTCACCAACTTTGACAATCAAATCATCCAGTTGCCGCCCGATATTCTGGTTCCGCCGATGCACCGCCAGCGGGTACACGCCATAGCGCCGCCGCAGCCGCAGCGCCCCCAGCGAGCGGCCAATCATGCGGCAGCCGGGAGAGATCAGAACCTCCACCGTCGTCGTCTCTACCGCGCCGATCTGGTCGAGCCGTTTGAGGGATTTGTTGCGTTGTAGGCTCAGCAGTTCCGTCATCGGCGTGCGCAGAACAACGCGGTCACCCACCTGCAACTCCACGCCCTGCAAATTGCGCCGCAACGACAGATCGCCGCGCACCACATCCACCAGCCGCACGCCCTCGCGCTTGAACAGCTGCACCCCCGTCACCTCGCGCCCAATCAGGTTGCTTTCGGGGGGGATCACGGCTTCGGTGAAGAATTTGCGCTTGGACGTGTCGCTCAGCAGCGTGGCCATACTGTCCCGCTCTGGCAGCAGGCGCGGGGCGATGAAACGCAGATAGATCATCCCCCAGATCACCAGCGCGATGCCCAGCGGGGTGACTTCGAAGATCGTGAACCCTTCCAGCCCTTGCGCCCGCGCGACGCCGTCCACCAGAAGGTTGGTTGATGTGCCGATCAGCGTTAGCGTGCCGCCAAGGATCGCCGCATAACTCAGCGGCATCAACAGCTTAGAGGCGGAAATTCCCATCGTGCGCGCCAGTTGGGTAAAGACCGGGATCATCACCACCACCACAGGCGTGTTCGACACAATGGCCGAGGACAGCACCACAAACCCCATCAGCAACACAATCGCCAGCGCCGGATTGGTGCGCGCTTGGCGGTCTGCGACCCCGGTGAAGGCATCCAGCGCCCCGGTGCGCACCAGCGCGCCCATGATGATAAACATCGCCGCGATGGTCCACGGGGCCGGGTTGGACAGGACCATCACCGCGTCTTCATAGGGCAGCACGCCGCTTGCCAGCATCAGGGCCGCGCCGGTGATGGCGACGACTTCGGTGGGGAAGGTTTCGCGCAGGAACAGGATGAACATGATGCAGACAATCGTCAGTGTCAGCACCGCCTGTCCGATCTGCGAAAGGCCGAGTAGGTCTGCCATTTGTTCCGTTCTGCGTTGGTTTAGCTTGGCTTTTCGCCGATCCTGCCATCATCGGCAAGCGGCGCATCGCCGCGCGGCTGCACCAGCGCCATTCCCGCAAGCATCAGCGCCAGCGATGCCCAAACTAGTGGCGGATAGGCCTCTGACAGGATCAACCACGCCCAGAACACGCCGAACAGCGTGACCAGATAGCTGATCTGCACCGCGAACACGGGTCCAGCCCGCCCCACCAGCCAGACATAGCCCGTATAGACAAACACATGGATCACGCTGGAGCCGATCAGGCCAAGGTCTGCAATATCATAAGGCGGGCGCGGGTCGATCCACTGCCCGGAGCCGAGCGCCACGGGCAAGGACAGCACCGCCCCGACAATTGACGCGCCCCAGAGCACCTGCACCGCGTCGAGCCCCGCCGTGCCCCATTTGGCCACATAATTCCCCTCAAACGCGTAGAACAGGCTGGAAATCAGCGCGATCCCGATCCAGATCGCCGGGATGCTCCCGGCCAGATCCGCGTTCGGCAGCACCAGCAGCAACACCGCCGAAAAGCCAAAGACCAGACCGCCCAGCCGCCGCCACTCGAACCGATCCAGCGCGAGGCCAAGGGCGATGGGAAAGGCGAAAATCGGGATCATCGATAGCAGGATCGACAGGATGCCGGACGGCAAATGCACCGCCGCCTGATAGCTGGCTGTGTTGGGAAGAAGCGAGCCGATCAGGGCGATGACGATGTAAACGCGCATCTGCGCCCAGCCCAGCGGCAGGCCCGTCCCGCGCGCCAGCGCCAGCGGGGTCATCACCACCGCGCCAATGAACATCTGCCAGAAGATCAGCCCGAAATGCTGGTACCCGGTGGACACCGCCAGCTTCGTCATCGGCGTGGTCACGCCCCAGCCCGCGCCGAAGATCACCAGCATCGCGGTGAAAAACAGCCTGTCCTGACGGCTCATACGCCTGCCTGCGCCGTGTCCGGTCCTATGGGCTGCAACCGCCCGCCTTGGCGCACCGGGACCACACGGGTCGCCGCGCCGGAGCGGTCGTCGGTCTCGACATAGACGCCCGACAGGGTCACATCGCCCAGCGCCGGGGTGAACCGTTCCTTCGGCATTCCGGTCAGGAACCGGCGCAGCGGCTCGGTTTTCTCCATCCCGATCACGGAGTTATAATCGCCGCACATGCCCGCATCGCTCAGATAGGCCGTGCCCTTGTCGAGGATCATCGCATCGGCAGTGGGCACATGGGTATGCGTGCCGACGACAAGCGACGCGCGCCCGTTCAGCCAATGGCCCATGGCCATTTTCTCCGAAGTCGCCTCGCAATGCACATCGACGATAACGGCCTGCGCCTGCCCGCCGCGCGGATAGGTCTTGAGCGCGGCGTCGATGGCCGAGAACGGATCATCAAAGGGTCGCTTCATGAACACCTGCCCAAGCACCTGCGCCACAGCGACCTTGCGCCCTTGGGTGGCGTCAAACAGGCGTATGCCCTTGCCCGGCGACGCTTTTGAGTAGTTCAGCGGGCGGATAATCCGGGACTCGCTTTCGCAGAATTGCAGCATGTCCTTTTGGTCAAACGCATGGTCCCCCAGCGTGACCACATCAGCCCCCGCCTCGAGCAGCCCGCGCGCATGTGCGCCCGACAGGCCCATGCCAGAGGTCGCATTCTCGCCATTGACCACAACGAAATCGAGCTTCCACGCCTCGCGCAGCCGCGGCAGGTGATCTGCCACCGCCTTGCGGCCCGCACGGCCCATGACGTCTCCGAGGAACAGTAGTTTCATGGGGATTGAGTTAGGCGGTGTTGTGCAAAGGGGCAAGTGTGAAATGGGGGCTCTGCCCCCGTCTGCGTTGCCGACTCCCCCGGAGTTTATTCAGCCGAGTGAAGCAGGGGAGTTGCGCCTAGATTTCGATCACCTCTGCTTCAGTGACAATGAGGTCCAGCGGTTGGTCGGTCGGTTCCAGCGGCAGGCTGTCCGCCTCTTGCGCCGAGAAGGCGAAGCCGATGGCCAAGGTCGGAGCGGCGGCGCGGAGGCGTTCGAGGGGGCGGTCATAGAAGCCGCCGCCATAGCCG
>CAZPXE010000192.1:0-1155 GCA_964590545.1 uncultured Rhodobacterales bacterium
CCGCGTCATCGGCGGCCCCCGCTTTTACGAGCGGATGGAGATACGGGACGCGATGGCCTATTTCCGCATCGTCACCTCCCCGGATGACGATCTGGCGTTCGAGCGGATCGTCAACACCCCCAAACGCGGCCTTGGCGACAAGGCGCAACAGACGATCCAGATGACCGCCCGCTCCAACGGCGTCTCCCTGCTCGAAGGCGCGCGCCTCGCTGTGCAAGCGTCCCTCATCAAAGGCAAAGGTGGCGCAGCGTTGGCCGAGCTGTGCGAGGGTATCGCCCGCTGGGGCCGCATGGTGGACGCGCCGAACACGCCCCATACCGAACTGGCGGAAATCATCCTCGACGAGAGTGGCTACACCGCCCATTGGCAAAACGACAAAACCCCCGAAGCGCCGGGCCGCCTCGAAAACCTCAAGGAACTGGTCAAGGCGCTGGAGCAATTCGAGAACCTGCAAGGCTTCCTCGAACATGTGTCGCTCGTGATGGACAACGCCTCTGACGATGCGGACGACAAAGTGTCGATCATGACGCTGCACGCCGCCAAGGGCCTTGAATTTCCGGCCGTATTCCTGCCCGGCTGGGAAGATGGCCTCTTCCCCTCACAGCGCTCGATGGACGAGAGCGGGCTCAAAGGCCTCGAAGAAGAACGCCGCCTCGCCTATGTGGGGATCACCCGCGCCGAGGAAGTCTGTACCATCTCATTCGTCGGCAACCGCATGATCTTCGGCCAATGGCAATCGGCCATGCCGTCCCGCTTCATCGACGAATTGCCCGAGGAACATGTCGAAGTGCTCACCCCGCCCGGCCTCTATGGCGGCAATTACGGCGCGGCGGCCCCGTCCATGGGCGCAGGATCAAACATCGAATCCCGCGCGATGGAAGCCAATGTCTACAACTCCCCCGGCTGGAAACGCCTGCAATCACGCAGCGCACAGCGCCCCGTCAGCCAACCCAAAGAAAGCCGCACGACGGTGATCGACCTCGACGCCACCTCTAGCTTCGTTGTGGGAGAGCGCGTGTTCCACCAGAAATTCGGCTACGGCGCGATTACGGGCATCGAAGGCGACAAGCTGGAAATCGCCTTCGAAAAAGCCGGCACCAAGAAAGTCGTCGCCAGTTTCGTCACCGGCGCGGATGAAATTCCATTTTAAGAACA
>CAZPXE010000192.1:1255-6368 GCA_964590545.1 uncultured Rhodobacterales bacterium
ACATGAACGACTTTGCACTCGTTGAGCCCACGCGCCCGCGCATAGTCCCGGCCCTTGGGGCCAATCTCCACCATGTCGCGCGCCACACCGCGCTCGCAATAGGCCAATGCCGTGTCCTTGGCGACATCCGCTGTGTCCCACGCGTTGGCATAGCCAAAATGGCTGGAACCTGAGATCGCGAAGGCGGCATAGGCGCCGGGGCGTCGGTTTTCCTGATATACGGTGGCGAAGGCGTCCGAGGCTTCCTCGCTCATACCGCTGGCATTGGTGCGATCAATGGGCAGGCTTTCCGGCATGGCGATCCCGACCAATTGACAACCGGCGGCCTCGGCCAGTTGCGCGCACCCTTCCAAAGCAGCACGGCGCGCTTTCTGCGTGTCGTGGAAATTCACCACATAGAATGCTTGCCCGGTCACAGGATGCGCCGCAAAGGCCCCAAAATATCGCGCCTCACGGGTGAATTGCCGATACAGCTTACGCGCCGCCCCGGTCAGATCCTGCGCCGTGCTCACGCGGCCAACTTGCGTGCCTTGCCCGAAATCCGTCAGCGCTGGGGCCGCAGCGCCGCCGCTCGCGGCCGCGCACAGCAATCCGGCACAGAGCATAGCTGGTTTAAAAGGCATGATGTTTCTCCTGAAATCACTTGCAATGACCTTAGGGCTAGGGGCACATTCGGGGTAAAGCAACAAAAAATTATCGAAATTCGATAAATAATCGAGAGTACGGAAGATGCAGAAAATCAAATCCATGGCCACAATCGCCTTTGTCGTGCTGCTGCCGTACTTGGTGTATTACCCGTATGAAGCGTTGAATTGGCAGCTAAATATGGCATTCCTCGACCCATCCGAATGGCAAGAACACCGCTGGGCGCATAGCGATGTTGAGATCGCCGCGATGACCCGCGCCGTGTTCTTCGCAATCTGGTGCTCTGCAGTCATTTGGGGCACGGCAGGGCTGCTTTGGGCGTGCCGGGTGATCTGGTTGTTCTGGCGCGGGGCGGTGTTCGACTTGCGCGTGGCCAAAGCGATTCTCTGGCTTGGACGCTGCATCGTGGCGGGCAATGTGACCCATATTGCTGCGGCCTGCGTGTCACCGATGATCGTCTCTTGGCACAACCCCGAAGGCCCGCTGCCGCTGCGGTTCTGGTATTCCTCAACCCATCTGGGCCTGATCCTGTGCGGTCTTGCCTTTGTACTGATGGGCGCTGTGATGCGCGAAGCCATCCGCATCGCCCGCGAAAACGAAGAATTCGTCTGATGCGCGTTGTTGTTCGCCTCGACGTCATGCTCGCCCGGCGCAAAATGCGATCAAAAGAGCTGGCCGCGCAGATTGGCGTGACCGAAGCCAATCTCAGCTTGCTGAAATCCGGCAAAGTCAAAGGCGTGCGGTTCGAAACCCTCGCCAAGATTTGCGAAGTGCTCGATTGCACGCCCGGTGATCTGCTGGAGGTCGAAGAAGATTAACGCAGAGGGGGCGTTGCCCCCCGGCCTATGGGCCGTCCCCCAAAGTATTTGAAACCCAAAGAAGCGGGTGGGCCAAACGGCATAAAAACCGCGCGCCGCGTTTGCGGGGCCGGTTTCGTATTCTGTCGCGCGAAAAAAAGGCGGCGACAGACCTAAATTGGGAGGAGAGGTCTGCCGCCGCTAAATCACAGATGCCCTAGGGAGGAGGAGAAGGGCACCTGTATTTTACTTTCGACCGCCGGGAGGAGGTGGCCGCCGAAAGAACTGGTTGTCTCAGACCGCGTTGCGGCCAGCTTCGAGGGCAAGGGCGCGAATTTCGCTGCGTGCAATGCCCAGATCGTTCAGGTCCCGGTTCGACAGGGACGCCAGCTCGTTGAACGTCTGACGTGTGACCCGGCGGCGCGTGCGCGATTTTGCGGCAGCTGCGCGGAATTCTGTGATGGCGTGGGCGAGCTTTGCGCCGAGGCCGATAGTCTGTGTTTCTGTGTAGAAGGCCATATTACCGTTCTTTCGTGTGTGCTTCGTTGTATGCCGCTAACATGGGGCATATGCTGCAACCGCACAATGGATAATGCTGCAACGCAGCTATGCGCAAATTGCATGGGCTGGGGGCTTGAAACCCGTTTAAGGAGAGTGGGTTAACGGAAAGCCCGCAAAATTCGCGAAATTTCCTTGCCTCTGCTCAGAAGCTGACCACTTAGTGCATAGCGCGTTTGGGATTGGCGCGGGGGCGACAAGATTGTAGGGGGCTAACATGACTGACATTACATCTTCTATCCGGGCGGCTTTGGCCCGCGTGACCCTGCCGAACGGCACCTCTTTGATCGATTCGGATATGATCCGCGCGCTCAGCGCCGAAGGCGGCGCGGTCAAATTCGTGATCGAAGCGCCCAGCCCTGAGGTCGCCGCGCAGATGGAGCCGTTGCGCAAAGCCGCTCAAGCCGCCGTCGAAGCGGTTGAGGGGGTCACATCCGTCTCTGCTGTGCTCACCGCCCATGGCCCTGCCGATAAACCCGCTGCCCCGCCGCCAAGCCTTAAGATCGGTGGTCACCCCAAACCGCAAGCCGCCCCGATGAAACCGGCCGGGGTGCAGCGCATCCTCGCAATCGGCTCTGGCAAGGGCGGTGTGGGCAAGTCGACCGTTTCCTCGAACCTTGCCGTCGCGCTCGCGCGGGCAGGGCGCAAGGTTGGGCTGCTGGACGCCGATATATATGGCCCCTCGCAGCCGCGCATGATGGGCGTGAACAAACGCCCCGCCAGCCCGGACGGCAAAACCATCATCCCGCTGCATGCTCATGGCGTTACTCTCATGTCCATCGGCTTCATGCTCGACCCGGACAAGGCCGTCGTTTGGCGCGGCCCCATGCTGATGGGCGCGCTGCAACAGATGCTGGGGCAGGTGGAGTGGGGCGAGCTTGACGTGCTGCTGGTCGATCTGCCCCCCGGAACGGGTGATGTGCAACTGACCCTGTGCCAGAAATCCGAAGTGAGCGGAGCGATTGTGGTCAGCACACCCCAAGACGTCGCCCTGCTCGACGCCCGCAAGGCGCTGGATATGTTCTCCACGCTCAAAACGCCTGTGCTGGGGCTGATTGAGAATATGTCCATGTTCGTCTGCCCCGATTGCGGCGCGGAACATGCGATCTTCGGGCAAGGGGGCGTGAAAGCCGAAGCGGACAAGCTGGGCCTGCCCCTGCTCGGCGCGCTCCCCATTGACCTCGATACGCGCTTGGCCGGAGACGGTGGCACCCCCATCGCTGCCGGAGACAGCCCCATGGCGCAAGCCTATGCGCAACTCGCCGACGGTCTGATCAAGGGCGGTATGGCGTGAGCGCGAAACCCAGCGCCGAAACCTGCCTTGCCACCTACGGCACTCTCGCGCCGGGGCAAATCAACGCCCATCAACTGGACGCGCTGACCGGCATGTGGAGCACCGGATACATCACCGGAACCCTAGCGTCGGAAGGCTGGGGCGCAGAGCACGGCTGCCCCGGCCTGATCCTTGACGGTGGCACGGACCGGGTGGATGCGCACCTCTTTACCTGCGAAGACCTCCCCGCCCATTGGGCGCGGCTTGATGCGTTCGAAGGGCCGGGCTATCGGCGCGTTGCCGTGACGGTTCAGACGGAGGCGGGCCCGGTCCAAGCCTCACTTTATGAAGTGATCCCCGGCTAAAGCGCCCTGCCTTAGACTTGAAACACCGATACCCTGTCACGCCCTCGGCGATCCCGGGACATCGGTGCCACATTTTGATTCAGGTTAAAGGCGGGACGCTCTAGGCGCTAAGATCCCGCCCCTCGACCAGCCAGCCATAAAGCGTCGTCAGGATACTCGCGTTCAAGAGCAGGAGCAAAAGGTTCACCAAAACCTCTGCGACCAGTTCCAACGCGCCGCTGAAGCTAAACAGCAACCCCGGCAGATATCCAACCACCGCCCCAAAGACGAGGCTGAGGCCCGCCAGCCAAAAAATAACCCGGCTTTGCGGCGCAGTTTTCGACAGGCTATCCCAAATACTCATCGACCGCCCAATTGCAGCAGCGGGCAGCGCCAGACTAAGGCGCAGCAACAGCCACAACAGCACTATATTCAGTGCTATCCCGACCACCAGAACGGCGATAGGGGTCACCGCCTCGGCCAGCGCCATCGGCATAACAATCAGCAGGCTCGCTCCGACAGTAATCAACGTGAGCAAAATCGCGATCCCGGTATAGCGCAGCACTGCGCCCGCCGGGGGCAGGGGCGATGGCGTGCCGCTTTCATCAGACAGCAACACATAGCGGTGCCAACTCACCAGCATCACGATCCATGCGAGTACAACGATCAAACCCACCAACAAATAGCCAAGAAGAACAAATAGCAGCAGTGCGACAGGATCCGACGGGGTCGCCTGCGGATCGTCGGGTGATACCATGGCCTCGAACGTTGCAGTTGCACCTTGCTCAAGGTCAAACAGCTGCGCCAGACCCATCGCCCAGCCAATTCCTAGGGCGAGAAGGAAAATCCCCAAGCCCGGTAAAATCGTCCGCAGTGTCGCAAGTGGATCGGCGAAAATCATGCGCAGCGCGTGGGTGAAGATCGTAACAGCAGCTTGCATCGTCAAAAGTCCTTTGTGGCCGCACCCAATGTGACCCTTGGGATAGAAATGCACAAGCTGGACCCACTATGGGAAATCATGGGCACATGCTGGGAAATCCCGCATGAGTCGAATCAATTTCTGCGATTCTTAGCTCAGCGTATGAGAACGGAATGTGAACAACCCTCGGTGCACCACACATTCGACACATTTCTTGGGATTTTATGGTCTACTTTGGGCGAAGTTCGCTTAGCACAATATGTAGTGGTGCAGTCAGCATGAATCCCAATTTAGGCCCAAATTTCCACTGTTTTCTCAATCTTTCGTATGCAGTATACCTCTGCCACACTCTCGTTTTCTCAAAATTCCCACAGAAAACTATTGGCGACCATGAATTCCCATGTCATACCTACTGCATCGGATGAGAGCAGCACAGCAAACACGGGGCACCCACCAAACGACCCCAAGCTGAAACAATAATAAAAAGCAGGTTTCATACAGGCACACTGCTTTCATCAGACCAGAGATCCGGCGCGCGAGCGAGCAGACATCCCCCCAGGTGGCGCGCGCAGCTGGA
>CAZPXE010000193.1:0-6355 GCA_964590545.1 uncultured Rhodobacterales bacterium
TGCCTGCCGAGTATCTTGGGGTCACATCCGGTCTTGGCTACGCAATCAACGATGCCCGAGACACCCTTGATTACTCGCGCCTTGCGGCGACCGTGGTGGTCATCGGGGTGATCGGATTTTTCTTAGATTACATCTGTTTGAAGATCGTCCAGCACCTGAATTGGGTGCGGGAAAGCTAATGAATACGAAGGAGGAACTATCATGTCTGAAGCTGTAACTGCCCTAACGGGTTGCCTTGCACCAATCGATAAAACAGGGCTCGAAACCTTGATCGAGAACGGCAAGGCAAATCCAGAGGTCATCAAGACCCTGAAATGCAAAACCGTCGCGGAGGGGAAATTCCGCCACGCGAACTTCATTCGCAACCTAGAGCCCTACATCGTCGACGAGCCACCGGGCCTTTTGGGCGATGATACGGCGCCTAACCCGTCCGAGGCCTCTTTGGCCGCTTTAGGGTCTTGTGTCGCCGTCGGCCTGCACGCCAACGCAGTGCACCGTGGCATGACCGTCAACAAGCTAGAGCTTGAGCTTGAGGGCGATCTGAACATCACCGCCGTTTGGGGCACGGGCGATCTGAATGAGGCCAAGCCGATTGGCTTCACGGACGTACGGATCAAAGTCGATATGGAATGCGAAGACACGCCGAAGTCTGTCGTCGATGAACTCGTTGCCCACGTCATCAAGTACTCGCCCGTCTTCAACACCTTCTCACGTCCCGTGAACATGGTCGCTGAAACGATCTGATCAAAAGGAGGCCGCAATGACATTACTGGAAAGAATAGCTGAACCAACAGCCATGCTGACCCGCGTTGATGCGGTCGCTTTGAACGACTTGAAACCTTTGGTGCGCGAGATTGATGCGGGGCTTTATCCTGAAGAGATCATGCGCGCCTTTGGCACTGCTGGGGCTTACGGCAGCCATGTGTCCGAGACCATGGACATGGGCCAAACCATCCAAGCGATTGCGCGCGCTGGCGAGCATTGCATCTCTACCGCGTTTTGCATGTGGTGCCAGAATGCCTTGGCTTGGTATGTCGCCTCGTCCGACAACGCGGCGCTCAAGGCCGAGCTTTTGCCCAAGGTTGCCAGCGGCAAAGCGCTTGGTGGCACGGGGCTGTCGAACCCAATGAAGACCTTCTTTGGCATCGAAAAGATGCGCCTGAAGGGCACGCGGGTTGAGGGTGGGTACACCGTCAAAGGGGCGCTGCCTTGGGTGTCGAATGTCGGTGAAGACGGCTATTTCGGCATCGTCTTTTCAGTCGAAGAAGGCGATAGCGTCAAACACATCATGGCCGTTGCACGTGGCGACCAGCCGGGGGTGAAAACAGCGCTGGATCACGACTTTATGTCGATGGCCGGAACGGCGACCCGCACTGTGCAGTTCCGCGATGCTTTGATCGAAGACATGTATATTCTGTCCGATCCCATCGACGGCTATCTGCAGAAAATCCGCCCCGGTTTCGTGCTGATGCAGACCGGCATGGCACTTGGCATGATCCGCAGCTCTATCGCTTTGATGGAACAGGTGCGCGGGCCGCTCGGCCATGTGAACCAATACCTTGAAAAGCAGCCAGAGGACTTTCAGGCCCTGCTCGATGACCTTGAGGCTGAGATCATGGAGCTTGCGAAAACGCCCTATGACACCTCCATCGCGTATTTCCGGCGCGTGGTCACGGCCCGCTTGCGCGGTGGTGAAGCCTCAACTGAGGCCGCCCATTTCGCGCTGCTCCACTGTGGCGCGCGCGGGTTCATCAGCCAAGGTGAAGCCCAACGCCGCCTGCGCGAAAGCTATTTCATTGCCGTGGTGACACCGGCCACCAAACAACTCCGCAAAATGCTGCACGACTTGCCAGCCGCCTGATCCAGAAAGGAAATCCGATGACTTCTGTTCTTATTTCTCCCGCCGAACTGAGCGACATGTCCACCGACGACATCGTCATCATTGATACCCGCGCGCCCGAGGCCTTTGCCGCCGGGCACATTCCGGGTGCCGTGAATCTGCACGACATTTTCACCTATCTCGCGACGTCAGATGCCGACGGCATGGCAGAGCTGACACAGAAGTTCGCGGATGCCTTTGGCGCGGCTGGTTTGGACGGAACCAAGACTGCCGTGATCTATGAAGAGTCGATGAACACCGGCTTCGGCCAGTCGTGCCGGGGCTATTTCTTGCTGAGCTACCTTGGCTATCCAAGCACGAAGGTGCTGCATGGTGGCTTTGCGGCTTGGTCCGGGGCTGACATGCCCGTCACGACCGAGGCAGTCTCACCGACACCAGCGGGCTTCACGGTGGATCCTGATGCGGCGTCCTTGATGTTGACGGTCGATGACATGAAAGCCGCGCTGGAGATGACCGACGTCGCCTTGCTTGACGTGCGCGATGTGGATGAGTGGGTCGCGACCAGCTCTTCGCCCTATGGTCCCGACTTTTGCCCGCGCAAAGGCCGGATCCCCGGCGCGGTATGGATCGAATGGTATCGCATGATGAAGCCTTCTGCCGACGGGCCGATGATGAAATCCGCTGACGAAGTCCTCGCCGAATGCGCCAGCGTTGGGATCACCACGGAAACGCCGGTGTATTTGTACTGCTTCAAGGGCGCGCGCGCCTCGAACACCTTCCTTGCGTTGAAAGAGGCTGGCGTCAAAGACGTTCGGATCTATTTCGGGTCTTGGAACGAGTGGTCGCGCGATATGTCCTTGCCGATTGAGGCAGGCTTGCCTTTCGCGGCGGAGTAAATCTGCGTGGGGGGCAGGATCACATATTACTTCGCGCCGTTTTCTGGCTATGCCTATTTGGGTCACCAAGACCTGATGGCATTGGCCAATGAAAGTGGCGTGGAGGTGGACTTTTGCCCCCTGATGATCGCCAAGGTTTTTGCAGCGAGTGAGACGACTGCACCGTTTGCGCAAAGTGAAGCGCGCAAGTCTTATCGGATTGAGGATCAAGCGCGTTGGTCGGCAGCGAAGGGCCTGCCGATGAATGCGCTTCCGGCGTTTTGGCCAACTGATCCGGGGCCAGCTTGCAAAGCGATCATCGCGGCGGGTCAGCTTGGGTTTGATCAGGACGCGATCAGCTTTGGGTGTCTGCGGGCTTGTTGGGCCGAGGATCGCAATATTGGCGACGTCGCTACGCTGCATGAGATTTTGACGGTGGCGGGGGCTGATGCGGCAGCAGTTATGGAGCTTGCCGCTTCAGACGATGTTGCCGCAGAAGTTGGCAAGATCACCGATCAGGCCATCGCGGGCGAGGTCTTTGGGTCCCCGACTTATGTCTTTGAAGGCAAACGGTTCTGGGGGCAGGATCGGTTGAATTTTCTGGCCGATACCCTCGCGGCGGGAGGGAGCTGATGTTCCTCCGTCTCAACGAACCGCAGCAACAGACGGCGATTTTGATCGACGCCAATAATGCCCGGCATGAGACGTTTCAACTGATGCTCGGTAACCGCAATATCGCGCTGGAAAGCTGCTTCACCAGCATTGACCAAGCGATTGCGGATCGCTCCGAACCAGAGCTTGCGATGGTCTATGTCGAACGGGCGGACCGCAAAGAGCTGTCGGATCTAACCCGTTTGCGGTCTTGCAAATCCTGCGCCGTGCTCGCCCTTCTCGAAGAGGCGGAGCAGGCCGACATTGAACAAATCCTCGGGGCCGGGGCGGACCATGTTCTGCCGCTTGGCCTGCAATCAGATCGCTTTTCCATCGCCACGATCAGCGCCGTCGCACATGCGCGCAAGCAGCGACAGTTAGAAAGCGAAAAGGACAGCGCAGAGCGTGCTTTGATCGAGGCCAAAAGCATCGCGCGCGCCAAAATGATCCTAATCGCCCGGCATGGCATCGACGAAGTCGAAGCGCACCGCCGGGTTCAAAAGCTTTCGATGGAACGCAATGTGCCGCTGGCCGAAATGGCCGCGCACATCATCGAAGCTGAAAGCTTGCTGTGTTGAGCGTTTGTTCAGCACGCATCGGTTCCGGCGCTAATGGGGGCGCACTTGCGGAACCACCTGAATGGCTTTCCCACGCTAATGGCGGCGAAGGGGGCAAATGGCTGAAGATGGTCGAACCTTCGAAAGAGAAGGAAGTGAGCTCATGGGAGCTTTAAGTAACGTCTACGACTCAGAGGAAATCCTCTGGACAGGATGCCCGTGCGGATTGCACGCAAGCATGTACGAGCACAAAGCCGCTTTGGCCGGTGCCTCACAAGGGAGCCGTTTCTATTCGGCTGAAAGCACGCAAGGCCAGCAGCGCGATGCCGGTCCCGAGCTGAACGCGCTGAGCGATCTGGAAAGCCCAGCCGCCAAGCCTTCTTGGGACAACCAAGAAGAAGTTATGGCAAATGTCGCCACCTCAGCCATCCTTAAAGGGCTGTTTGGCAATGACATGAGCCGCCGTAACTTTTTGCGCGCTGTCGGCAGCACAACTGCTGCTGCTGCCATTGCCTCGGTTTTGCCGATCAACAAAGCGATCGCCAATATCATCGAAGCAAATGGGCCTTTGGAAAAGACAGACCTGAACATTGGGTTTGTTCCGATCACCTGTGCGACACCGATCATTATGGCCAAGCCTATGGGCTTTTACGACAAGTACGGCCTGAATGTTGAAGTGATCAAAACAGCCGGTTGGGCTGTGAGCCGCGATAAATCGCTTTCGGGCGAATATGACGCGTCGCACATGCTGACACCAATGCCTTTGGCGATCACTGCTGGGGCTGGCTCTTCTGCCAACCCTTGGACAATGCCTGCTGTTGAAAACATCAACGGCCAAGCGATTGTTCTGGCAAACGAGCATCTGGACAAGCGCGATCCCAAGAAGTGGAAAGGTTTCACCTTCGGTGTGCCCTTCGAATATTCGATGCACAACTTCTTGCTGCGTTACTATGTGGCTGAGGCTGGTCTGGACCCAGACAAGGATATCCAAATCCGTGTGGTTTCGCCCCCAGAAATGGTTGCGAACTTGGCTGCAGGGAACTTGGATGGCTTCTTGTCACCAGATCCGTTCAACCAACGTGCGGTGTATGATGGGGTTGGCTTTATCTACAAGCTGACCAAAGACATCTGGGCGGGTCACCCGTGCTGTGCCTTTGCGGCAAGCCAGAAGTTCATCGATGAAACGCCAAACACCTTCTTGGCGCTTTTCCGTTCGATCTTGGATGCGACTGCATTCAGCTCGGCTTCGGAGAACCGTTCGGACATCGCGGCTGCGATCTCGCCCAAGAACTACCTCAACCAACCCACAACCGTTGTTGAGCAAGTTCTGACAGGGCGCTTTGCAGACGGGCTTGGTGGGGTTCGCAACGAACCTGATCGGATCGACTTTGATCCGTTCCCTTATCACTCCTTTGCGGTCTGGATTTTGACCCAAATGAAGCGCTGGGGCTACCTGGAAGGTGACGTGAACTATGCCGGCCTTGCCGAAGAAGTCTATCTGGCCACCGACGCGAAAGCGGTGATGGAAGACATGGGCATGCAAGCACCATCCACAACTTACCAATCCTACGAAATCATGGGCAAAACTTTCGACCCATCGATGCCAGAGGCCTACGTGGACAGCTTCGCAATCAAGCGCGGCTAACGGACCAAATAGAAGGAGCAAGACCAAACATGTCCCAAGACATAAAAGACAGGCTAAAAGCATTGGCCGCCTCGATTGCGTTTCTTGTGGTCTTTTTGACCGCTTGGAACGCTTATGTGGTGGCGCAAAGCGGACCAGCCGTGGACATGGATCCGGAACTTGCTGCCCTTCTTGGACCTTCGGCGAAGGGCGAAAGCGCCCTTCCCACCCCCGGTGATGTTGGCTCTGAAATTTGGGGCCACATCACCAACCCATTTTATGATGCAGGGCCCAACGACAAAGGCGTTGGCATTCAGCTGGCCTATTCGCTGTTTCGCGTGCTGATGGGTTTTGGCCTTGCTGCGCTGGTCGCTGTGCCCCTGGGCTTTGTGATCGGGATGAGCAAGCTCGCCGCGCAAGCGTTGAACCCCTATATCCAACTGCTCAAACCCGTGTCGCCGCTGGCTTGGATGCCGCTGGCGCTTTACACGATCAAAGACAGCGAGATTTCGTCGATTTTCGTGATCTTCATCTGCTCGATCTGGCCCATGCTGTTGAACACGATCTTTGGCGTCGCAAGCGTGCGCAAAGACTGGCTGAACGTGGCCAAGACGCTGGAAGTGAAACCACTACGCACCGCGTGGCGCGTGATCCTCCCGGCCGCTGCACCCACCATCCTTACCGGCATGCGGATTTCCATCGGCATCGCTTGGCTTGTTATCGTCGCGGCCGAGATGCTCGTCGGGGGCACAGGCATCGGATACTTCGTCTGGAACGAATGGAACAACCTGTCCATCACCGGCGTGAT
>CAZPXE010000194.1:0-2013 GCA_964590545.1 uncultured Rhodobacterales bacterium
TCATCGCATCCCCGCCGCAGGCTTTGGCTTGCCCGATGGGCGTGTTCCATTCCACATCACAGAGCTTGTTATAAAGCGATGCGTCCGGGAAGCGCTCGCGCCGCCGCCCGCAAACCACGCCTGCCTTGGGGTGGCTGTCCAGAAAGGCCGCAGCGGTATCCATCCAATCGGGGTCCAGCGCGCAATCGCCATCGATGAATTGCAGATAGGTATGCGGCGCACTCAGCGCGGCCACCCCGGCATTGCGGGCGCGGGCGGCCGTGAAGGGGATCGAGGTGTCCAACTCCACCACCTGCGCCCCGGCCTCTTGCGCCGCCGCGATTGACCCATCGGTCGAGCCGCTATCCACATAGACCACCTCGCCCAGCCCCTTCGGGATCGAGGCCAAGCAAGCGATCAGCCGTGCGCCTTCATTGCGCCCGATCAGGATGGTGGCGATGCGCGCTATGCTCACGGCGCAGCATCTTTCTGACGCAGGATACGCGCAGGCACCCCGCCTGCGACGGCTCCGGGCGGCACATCGCGCACAACGACCGCATTGGCCCCGATCACCGCGCCTTCCCCGACCCGTACCGGTCCGACAATCACCGCTCCGGCTCCGATCTGCACACCGTTTTCGATGATGGGCCGGCCGGTCAGATCACCTAGGCCAGAGATACCGAAGGTCGTATTCTGACGGATAATCACATCATCGCCGATCGTATGGGCGACCAGCACCATGCCGCCGAAATGCTCGAACGTGACCCGGCGGCCCACCTGCACCGTGTAGGGGATGTAAATCCCACCCACCCATTCGCAGAGCTTCGCCATCACCCGATAGAGGATCGTCGCAGGCACCCGCAGCAGTTTGGGCAGCCCCATGCGCCAATTGCCGAAGCGGTGCCAGAACAACGCCCAGAACCCTTGCGCAAAAGGATCGCGCCCATAGGTGCGGAAATCCTCGGCCACCAGCGCGCGGAAAGACAGGCCCGCCGGGTTGCGGTTTTCATGGCCGGGGTTTTCGGCAAACGGGTCGCTATCATCCGGCTCTATTGCTGGGTTTTGTGTCTGTTTAGTGCCCTGCGGGTCCTTCGAGAGCAGCGGTTTCAGCGCATGGCGCATAAAGTCGCCAAAGAAGGCTTCCGGCACAGCTCGCGGGCGGCGGCGCAGGGTGGAAATCACGCAATTGCCCGCCGAGCCTGCAACCAGCCCAAATGCCGCCAGCAAGGCCCCGCCCCGGCCAAAGGTCTTGCGGAAATAGTATTGCCAACTGTCATAGCGATAGCCCGGCACGCGCGGCACGGTCTCGCGCCCGGATTTCACGCCCGTGGCTTCGCCTTCGATATGGATGACCCGCGCACCCGGCACATAGAGGCAGTTCCAGCCTGCATCCGCACCGCGCCGCATCAGGTCGACCTCTTCATAGTAAAGGAAGAAGCGCGGGTCGAAGTTCTGGATCGCCGCCAGTGCGGGCATCCGCATCATCACCGCCGCGCCAGCGACCCAATCCACCAGCCCTTCCGGGTGATCGGGGGGCAGCGCGACGGTCCATTTGTCCAAAAGCCGCGCCACAGGGCCGAAATTCAGCGATCCGGAGAATTCGGAGATCGGTGTGGGGAAGCGAAAGGCGGCGGTGACATTGGTGCCATCGGGCTTGGCAATGCCCGCCCCGGCGAACCCGGCTTTCGGATCAGCCTCCAGCGCTTTGGCCAGCAGATCAATCGCCTCATTCTCCAGCCGCGCATCGGGGTTCAGCAAAAAGACCGCATCGGGGGGCGTGTCACTTTGCGCCAGCGCTTCGATCACCACGTTATTGCCGCGCCCGAAACCGTGGTTTTCGGTTTCTGGGTAAAGCGTGACCCGCGCCCCCCAACCGTGCTGGGCATGGGCCTCGGCCAGCTTGGCGGCACTGTCATCGGGAGAGGCGTTGTCGAGCACATGCACATCCACATCGCGCTCGCCATGGGAGCGCTCCAGCACGCTTTGCACCCCGGCAATGGTCAGATCCGCCGTGCCGTAATTCACGATAATGAC
>CAZPXE010000194.1:2113-6288 GCA_964590545.1 uncultured Rhodobacterales bacterium
GTCAGAAGCTGGCCGAGCCATGCGCCCTCATGGGCGATGTTGAATTCGGCCTCAACCTTGGCGCGCCCTGCACCGCCCATCTGGGCGCAAAGCGCCGGGTCCGACATCAGCCGATCCAGCGCCGAGGTCAGCGCGTGCATATCGCCGGGTGGGACCACGTAACCGCTGGTGCCGTTCTCGACCAGTTCTTGCACGCCGCCCACTTGAGTGGCGATCACCGGAATACGTGCGGCCATCGCCTCCATCAGTACAACGGGCACACCTTCGGCGAAGCTGGGCAGGACCAGCATGTCATGGGCATCAAGCAGGGCGGCCACCTCATCTTGCGATTTGTAGCCAACAAATTCGGCCGGTAGCCCTGCTGCGCGCGCCTGCGCTTCCAGATCAGCGCGGATCGGCCCGTCGCCCACCACAGTCAGCGCGGCATCGGGATGGCCTTCGCGGATCGCGGCCAACGCATCCAGCAGCAGTGGCAGGCCCTTGACCGCATCCAGCCGGCCCACGAACAGAATCCGCTTGCCATAGCTGCGCGCGGGATCGGCCCCATATTTCGCCGGAACCACCCCGCAATGCACGATCTTGAGCTTACCCCAATGGGCTGCATCCGAAAAATACATCCCCTGCGAGCGGCAGAAATGGCTGATACAGGCCACGAACGCGGCCCGTGCGATTTTCTCATCAATTCGCCAGCGCATCGGCTCAAAGAAAATCCCCGGCCCATGCATGCTGAGGCTGAAGGGAATACCGCTCATCTGCGACATGATCATCGCGACCGAGCAGCTGGTATCCGCGAAATGGTTGTGCAGATGCGTGACGCCCTTTTGACGCAGGTGATGCGCCAGAACGCCCGCTTCCAGAAAATAGGCCATCTGCCAGATCAGCGCCTTCAGCCCCGGCGATCGGGTCTTAAAAGCCAGCTTTAGAGCCGAAAACCAGCGTTTTGGGTTCGCTTTGAGCAGCGCAAAATGTGCGGGCAGCGATTTGGCCGGGTTCAGCGCGGTCTTGAGCACCGGAAAGGTTGCCGCGAACTCGGCCTTTTGCTCTGGCCCCACGTGATGCGAAGGGTCAGATTGGCGGATCGAGCAGGTTTCGATGGTGAAGCCCTGATCGCGCAGGGCTGCGATCTCGCGTTGAATGAACGTGTCAGTGGCGCGGGGGTAAAGGCCTGTCAGATAGGCGATATGGGGGGTGTTGGGGCGGCTCATCCGGCGCTCTCCTCGGCTTTGGCGGCGGCGACAAGATCGGCAAAGCGTCCAAGCGGGGCATGATCCAGCAGATCGCGCGCCCGGCGGGCGTCATAGGCCAAAGGCTTGAACCGGGCAGCCCATTGCGGGCCACGGTTCAGCCGCTCTGCCGCGGCCAGAACAATGCGGCGCGGCACGAAAATTCCGCGCATCCCTAAAGCGGCCAGCCAGCCGCCTTGGGTTGGCAGGTCGGGGTCCAGCAGGTTGATCACCGTGCCGGGGGCAATATCGCGGATCGCCGCCTGCACCATGCTGGTGGCTGCGGTCTGAACATGTACGGCCGGGACCAGCGCATCGCCACCGGGGCAGATCACGCGGCCCGCCTTGGCAAAGCCAAGCTGTGCGGACCACAGACGCTGGGGGCCGTAAATCGCGCCGGGGCGGATGATCACAACGTCCAGCCCGCTTTCAAGCGCAAGAATTTCCTGCGCCCGTTTGGCTTGCGCATAGGCATCGCGCGGCGCATCGGGGGCGATGACGGGGCTATCCTCGCTCAGCAGGGCAAAGTCAGGCATTGCCGGGATGTCATAGACGGAAAACGAGCTGACCAGCACCAGTTTCGGCGGTGTGGCACAGGCTTTCATCGCGGCAATCAGATGCTCGGTCGCGCCCAGCGTGTCGCGGGCATGGGCCTCGGCATCTCCGGCAAAGCTGGCGGCGGCATGGATTACGGCCTGTGTGCCCTCCAGCGCTGGGGCCAACGCGGCGGGCGCCTCCCCTGCCCCCAGATCGACCTGATGCCATGTTACACCGGGCGCGGCATTGCCCGGCTGGCTGCGCCCGATGGCTGAGACGTCCAGCCCCGCCGCGCGCGCCGCCTTGCTCAGGTGCTGCCCGACAAAGCCGCGCGCGCCAGTGATCGCGAGGCGGCTCATGCCAGCCCCACCGCCC
Source organism: uncultured Rhodobacterales bacterium (assembly GCA_964590545.1). Classification (GTDB taxonomy): domain Bacteria; phylum Pseudomonadota; class Alphaproteobacteria; order Rhodobacterales; family Rhodobacteraceae; genus Aliishimia. The sequence continues at coordinate 4,249 of CAZPXE010000194.1, forward strand.
ATGGCATGGGCGCAACCGGGGCGAAACGGCTGTCGATCTCGGTTCGGCCCTTGCCGAAACCACTGCTTTGAATAGCCAAGGTCACCTCCGTCAGATGCAGGGCGAAATCCGGGGACATGCGGCTGGCGCGCCCTTCATGCAACGCGGCAAGCACTTCGGCGGGCCCCAGCATGAAGTTCATCGACGCCGCCCCGGTGCGCGGCACTTTGGGATGGCTCGGCGCGTTCAGGCGCAGGCGTTTGGTCACAGGCCATTCCACCAGACGGCGGCGCACCCGGCGGCGGGCGCGGCGGCGCACAGGCGCTTCATTGTCCCAGCCTTCGCCAACTTCCAGCGTCCCGGTGGTGCCAAAGATGCGCAGCCCGTGATCATGACGCGCGATGATGGAGCAGGTCAGGCGGCACACAAAACCGCCTTCAAAGGTCAGAATGGCCGTCGTGTAATCCGGCGCGCCGCCTGCCGGCTTGGCCCTGTCCACCTCTGCCCCATCTGCGACCACGCGGGTGATTGGGCCAAAGATCATCATCAGCCATGTCAGGTAATAGCCCGCATGTTCCAGCGTGCAGCCAATTTCGAACTCATCTTCCGCAGGCCAGGGCGCGCCCGAGGCGCTGATCCAATTCTCATACGGGGCCTGACTGATGAACCCGTCATCAAGCTCGGCGTAACAGAGCAAGGCTTCCCCAACGCTCTCTGTCTCCACCGCCAGCCGCAAGGTCTGCGCCGCTTCGCTGAGATAGCTGCACGGGGCGGATGACAGCGACAGCCCCTTCTCATCTGCCAGATCCACCAGCGCGCGGGCATCGCTGACCGTCATCGCCAGCGGTTTTTCGGAATAAACGTGATGCCCCGCCTCCAGTACCTCGCGGCTGACGGCGTAGTGATTGCGCGGATCAGTGAGGTTCAGGATCAGATCATCCGGCGCGCACAGCGCCAGAAGCGCTGGAATATCCGGTACCGTTTCGACCCCCCAATGGCTGGCGAAGGCGGCAAGGCGCTCGGGGTTCTTGTCGGTCGCCGCGCGCAGGCGGATGCCGGGAAAGGTCTGTAGCGAAGACATATACAGGTCCGCCACAAAGCCGGTGCCGATAATGGCGATGGTATGTGTCTGGCTCATCGGCCCCGGCTCCATTCGGTATTGGCCGGGCGCAGGCGCACGGCAAAATGCACGGTCAGATACACCGCCATTGCCAGCGGCGCGCCTGCAGCCACGCGCAGGAAATAGGGCAGGCCCCAGCCGCCCTTGGCTTCGTTCTCCAGCAGGTCAGGCCAGCGGGCGGCAATCTCATCCACCCCGGCATTCTGGCGCTGGCGCACCCGGATCAAAGCAGAGAGGCCTTCGACCATGGGCCAGTGATAGCGCGATGGGGTCTCGATCCGTTCATCGGGGGTAAATTGCAGCCGCGCATAGGTGTCATCCGAGATAATCTGCGGCCAATCCCCGAACCGGGCGCGTCCGGCCCCGTTCATGGCAAAAAACCCGGCCCCGACCGCACCGCTTTTCACAAACGGCACCTGCCGCCAGATCGCGGCATAGGCGCGCGTGGCCCAACTGCGCCCTCGGGTCACGGCGATGGTGCCGGTGGCATAGCGGGGCTGGTCTGTGTCCAAGGCGGCGCGCACTTCGCGGATCAAAGCAGGCTCGCAAATCACATCCGCATCCAGATAGGCGCGTGCCGCCCCTGCATCGGGCATCGCAGCTTCGGCGGCTTTCAGCGCGCCGATCTTGCCCCCTTCGGGCAGATCAAGACAGGTGAGGGCCCAGCCTTTTGCGGCAAATGCTGCCGCATGCGCGCGCGTGCGGGCCACGGTATCATCGGTGCAGCCATTGGCCGCCACAATCACCTCGACCGGCCCGTTTGCATCCTGCGCCAGCAGCGCCAGCAAACACGCATCGATATACGGGCCTTCATTATTGGCCGGGATCAGAATGCAGAACGGCAGGGACATGAGAGAAAACGGATCGCACCAGATTAAACGAGAGTGTCTCTACCTGCTTTTTCACCGCCATGTATAGTGGTAGCTGCCCCGCAATATGAA
>CAZPXE010000195.1:0-6288 GCA_964590545.1 uncultured Rhodobacterales bacterium
CGCGGTTTATTGACCGCCGTCCAGCATCCATGTGCCGTCCGGCCAGAAGGCGTGGAAGGCGAAGGCGAACATCACGTCATGGGGCAAATCGCGTCCCTGCCGATCGCGCACGCGAACCGAGCCCACATCACGGCCTCGCGCAATGCGACCTGTATCAAGGGCGGAGGCTTGGCCCGCGCGCCATGTGAGGGTTACACCCTGTTCGGAAATCTCACTTGTCTTGGCAAGGCGGGTGAGCGGCCAAGCCCGGCTCCCCACCCTGACCACGCGGGCCAGCGCGGGGATGCCATGGGGCGGCGGTTCGCCGGCATAGAGGAAGGGTCGCGGCAGGCTGTCATAGCCGCGATAGGGGTTGCGCCCATAGTCCCGATTGAGGCGCGGCTCGGCCATCACGCGCCCCTTGGGGTTGCGGGCGGAGAATTCGGCCCAGCTTTCCATCCACGTGGGCAGCGTGGTGAGGGTGCGGCCCATCATCTGCCCCACGATCCCCTGCCCCGTCGCCTGCTGCCACCAGCTTTCCGTCTCGCGGTCATACATCACCATATCCGAAAAGCGCAGCTTGCCCGTGACGCCGAAGCTGAGGGTGCGGTTTCCCACGCGCCGGTTAAAGGTGATGCCGGAATTGCACAGCGGGCAGAAGGTGACGGCAACGGGGGTGTTGCCAATCTGATCATTCACAATCTCATGCCACATCAAGTAGCGGATCGGATAGGCGCGCGGGGTTTGGCCTTCGATCTCAACAGTGATGACGGGCTCGCGCTTTTGCAGGCCGCGTTTTTCGCTGACGGCGATCATTTCGGGCGCGTCGAGCGCCGGGATACCGTCTTTCGGCGGGCCGCCGGATTGGATTTCGACCCAGTTCGGAATGCTCGTCCGGGTGAAATCCGTCTGCGGCCACTCGTGTCGCCAGAAGGTGGGATCGGCCCAAGCTAGGCTGGGCAGGATGAAAAGGAGAAGGGCAAAGCGCAACATGCGTGCGAGTATGCCCCTCTTGCTCATATTTGCGAAGCGGTGCTTACGTGGTTGTGATCTTCCGTGCGCGGCGGCGCAGCGTCAAAACACCGAGGCCGCTGAGCAGCAACAGCGCGCCTGCAGGAAGCGGCACGGGCGCAGTGGCTTGGCCGATTTCTAAGCGGATGCCTTGGTTTGCAGTGTCCGGATCACCAAAGTCGAGTACGCCGGTGTTAAATAATGAAAAGGACAAGGTGGTTGTTATATCCTCGTCGAACGCCCCAGTGAGGGGGGCCTCGTAAGCGATCAACAGCGCCTCATTGGCAGATTGAATAAAGAAACCCGGAAAAAACGGATCCTCTCTCGATGTGTTTCCGCGGGTTATCAACTGATACCCGTCAAAGGTAAGACCTGTTGGTTGAAATCCCGGGGTGTCCGCCGTCAGAATAGCATCATTGCTTGAAGTTCCTGCAAAAGATGCAAACGTTGACGACGTGGGGGAGGACTGTCGCCTTGTAATCTCGAGTGAGTCAAGCAAAAAATTTGTTCCTACAAAGTCGGTCGGCGCTCCGCCTGATGAGGCTGTTCCGCCCGTTAAATCAAAAGTTCCACTTATCTGAAACCGAGCAAACCCGTTGCCATCATCGTCGATTTGGATGAGGACACTGGCGTTTGCCGCGCTTGAAAGGCAGAGAGCGGCGCTGATGAGCGCTGCTTTAAATAGGTTTTTCATATTCATAGTTCCCCAGTTGTAAACAGAACCGACAGCGTTCATGAGATTGTGTCGAATGTCACTACCATTGGGGGAATTTATGCGTCTTCAGGCCGGCGACTGAGCGAAATACAGACAGGCTCGTGCCGTTGCTCCAACGAAAAAAGGCGACCTGGGCGGCCGCCTTTGTCCTGTGTTCACCGGGACAGATGTTACTCTACCACCGTCACCATTTTCATCACATCGGGCTGCCCGTCGATCGCGCCGGAGCGTGGCTGGCCCTTCTTGATCGCGTCGACCACGTCTTGGCCTGCGGTGACCCGGCCCACGACGGTGTATTGACCGTTCAGGAACGCACCTTCCTCGAACATGATGAAGAATTGCGAATTGGCGGAGTTCGGGTTTTGCGAGCGGGCCATGCCGACGATGCCCTTGTCGTAATTGATGTCCGAGAACTCGGCGGGCAGGTCCGGGTAGTCCGACCCGCCGGTGCCTGCGCGGCGCAGATCACCGCCGGACTTGCCGAATTTCACATCCCCCGTCTGCGCCATAAAGCCGTCGATGACGCGGTGGAACACCACGCCGTTATAAGCGCCTTCAGCAGCGAGGGTGGTGATCCGCTCCACATGGCCGGGGGCGATGTCTTCGAGCAGGTCGATAGTGATGGTGCCATTGGCGCCCTCACCTTCGACGGTGATTTCCAGACCGGCGGACCACGCAGGCGCGGCAGCGCTCAGCAGCAGCGCGGCGAGTAACTTACGCATCGGCGGCCACCTTGACGGAGATCATGCGGTCCGGCTCGGCAGGCGGCTCGCCACGTGCAATCGCATCCACATGCTCCATGCCAGAGATAACCTGACCGTAGACGGTGTATTGACCGTTCAGGAAGTCATTGTCTTTGAAGTTGATGAAGAACTGGCTGTTGGCGCTGTCCGGGTTGGCCGAGCGGGCCGCGCCGAGCGAGCCGCGCGCGTGCGGGACTTTGGAGAATTCCGCTGGCACGTTCGCCTTGTCAGACCCGCCTGTGCCCGCCATGCGGATGTTGAACCCGTCTTCCATATCGCCATGCTCGACATCGCCGGTTTGGGCCATGAAGCCTTCGATCACTCGGTGGAAGCACACATTGTCATAAGCCCCCTCGCGCGCCAGCTCCTTCATCCGCTCTACATGTTGCGGGGCAACGTCGGGCAGCAATTCGATGGTGACGGTGCCGTCTTTCAGTTCCATCAGGATGGTGTTTTCGGGGTCTTTGATCTCGGCCATGCGTGGCGCTCCTGTCGTTTTGGTTTGGGGCAACTAGGTATGCCGTTCTGCACAGAAAGCCAAGCCGGGCATTGACGGCAAGGCCGCTTCCGGCAAAAACCCGGGCAACTGGCATTGCAAAGGACGCGCGAGATGGCTTGGAAGACACTGGATGAGATGGATCTGGCCGGCAAGCGCGTGCTGACACGCGTGGATATCAACGTGCCGATGGAAGACGGTCGTGTGACGGATGCCACCCGGATCGAGCGGATCGTGCCGACCATTGCCGATATTCGCGCCGCCGGGGGCTGCCCCGTGCTGCTGGCGCATTTCGGACGGCCCAAGGGCCAGCCGGTGCCGGAGATGTCGCTGTCGCAACTGGTTCCGGCGCTGGAAGAGGCGTTTGGATGCGCTGTCACCTTTGTTGAGCGCCCCTCGCGGGAGTGGATCGACGAACAGCCGATGGATGCGGTGATCCTCGTTGAAAACACGCGGTTCACGGCGATGGAAGAGGCGAATGATCCGCGGATGGCTGGGTTCCTCGCCTCGCTTGGGGATATTTACTGCAATGATGCTTTCTCAGCCGCGCACCGGGCGCATGCCTCGACGGAAGGGGTCGCGCATCACCTGCCCTCTTGCGCGGGGCGGCTTATGCAGGCGGAATTGTCAGCGTTGGAGGCGGCTTTGAGCACGCCGAAGCGTCCGGTGGTGGCGGTAGTGGGCGGGGCGAAGGTGTCGACCAAGCTGGACCTGCTGGGGAACCTGATTGAGAAGGTCGACGCGATTGTGATCGGCGGCGGCATGGCGAACACGTTTCTGGTGGCGCAGGGGATCGAGATTGGCACCTCGCTGGCCGAACGCGACATGGTCGATACCGCGCAGGACATTATGGCCAAAGCCGAGGCGAAGGGCTGCAAGCTGCAACTGCCTGCGGACATCGTTGTGGCGGGGGAGTTCAAGGCCCATGCCGACAATGAAACCGTGCCCGCCGATGCCTGCCCGGCCGATAAGATGATCCTCGACGCTGGCCCCAAAGCGGTGGCGCAGATTGAGGCGCTGTTTTCTGAGGCCAGCACCGTCGTCTGGAACGGCCCGCTGGGCGCGTTCGAGTTAGAGCCGTTCAACACGGCCACTTTCGCAGCGGCCCAAGCGGCGGCGCGGATGACCAAGGCGGGCGATCTGATCACCGTAGCGGGTGGCGGCGACACGGTTGCTGCGCTGAACCAAGCGGGCGCAGCCGAAGACTTCACCTATATCTCGACCGCCGGGGGGGCTTTCCTTGAATGGATGGAAGGCAAGGTGCTTCCGGGCGTGGCTGCTTTGGGTTAAGGGATGCAGCGCGGCTTTGGGCCACGGCATGAGGGGTGAAGGAGCGACCATCCGCAGCAAGGTCTTTCGCGGCAGACGGGAATTGCGCATAGTGCGCGGGTCTGTATCGTTTCTGAAAGCTGCGCGCCTATGTCTGATATCTTGTCTGATCCCCTGCCTGCCTACACGCTGATCACCGGAGCCTCGGACGGGCTTGGCGTGGAGTTCGCCCGTCTTGCCGCCCGCGAGGGGCGCAACATGATCCTGACCGCGCGCAGCGTCGACAAGCTGAACAAGGTAGCTCAGGAGTTGGCAGAGGATGATCTCGATATCCTCGTGATCCCCGCGGACTTGTCGAACCCTGCCGACGTCACGCGGCTTTGGGATGTCGCGACGGATGGCAAGCGCGTGGACGTTTTGGTGAACAATGCCGGGCTGGGCGCGCATGGGGATTTCGCGGACCCGGACCAGTGGCGGCGCGAGAAGGCATCGGTAGACGTCAACATCATGGCCCTCACCTACCTGATGAAGCAAGCGATCCCGCATATGGAAGAGCACGGCGGGGGCCGTATCCTGAATGTCGCCTCTGTCGCCGCGATGATGCCCGGCCCGCATATGGCGGTCTATCACGCGACCAAAGCCTATGTGTTGTCCTTGTCCGAAGCAGTGGCGCAAGAGTTGCAGGGGACCAACGTGTCGGTCACCGCCCTTTGCCCCGGCGCGACCAAAACGAACTTCTTCAACGCGGCGGACATGCACGGCGCGCGCGTGCTGAAGATGGGCGCGCCGATGAAAGCCTTCCCGGTCGCCGAGGAAGGTTGGCTGGAAGCGCGGATTGCCAAGCGGATCGTGGTGCCGGGGATCATGAACAAGCTGTTTGTGCTGATGGCGAAGTTTTTCCCCCGCGCGATCACCGTGCGCATTGCAAATGTGATCATGGCAAAGGGGTAAATCGCTCGTTTTAAGTGCATTTCTGCGGATTGGGGGATTCACAAGCCGATTCGCTTCTGTCATAGTCTTCGCACGCGCCCGGTAAAGAGGCGCAGTATAGGCAGAGCATTTATGACCCGTGGCAAGCGCCCCTCTTTCGGACCGCTGATCTTTTTCGCCGTCGCGTTTGCGTTGGGGCTGTATTTCACCTTTGCCGCTGTGCAGGGCGATTTCGGGCTGTTCCGCCGGGCAGAGATCAATGCGGAAGCCCGCGATTTGCGCACACAGCTTGGGCAGGTCTCGGCAGATGTCGCACGGATGGAAAACCTGACGCGGCGGCTGTCGGATGAGTTTCTGGACCTTGATCTGCTGGATGAACAGACCCGCTCGGTGCTGGGGATGATCCGCGCGGATGAGGTTGTGATCCGGTAAGACCACCACGCCAAAACGGCAGCCGTGACCAGCGCCGGACCGAGGGCTGGCGCACCGACACCAATTCGATGCGATTTACGGCAGCCGTGGTAGCGAGACGCTCATTCGGAGCGCCAAGACCAAACAAATCGCCAGACCGCTGGGTTGGTCCGGCGCTGATCACGGCGGCTTCGCCTTGATTCCGTGACAAAGGCGCGGCGAAATTCTGATCAGTAACTTCACCAAAACAAATACTTACACCCACGTATGCCACGCATACCCGGTGCGACATTTCATTATCTCGCTTTCCGAACCGTAACCCTGTAAGAGATAGTTTAACGCTAAACTATCTTCCGAAGGGGAGGATCGCCACATGGCCGCAAAGAAGACCACAAAGAAACCCAACGTGTCTGCGGAGGAGCTTCTTGGCTACTACCGCGATATGCTTCTGATCCGCCGTTTTGAAGAGAAGGCAGGCCAGCTTTATGGCATGGGTCTGATCGGTGGCTTCTGTCACCTTTATATCGGGCAAGAAGCGGTTGTGGTCGGACTGGAAGCCGCCGCGATCGAGGGCGACAAGCGCATCACTTCCTATCGCGACCACGGCCATATGCTGGCCTGCGGCATGGACCCGAACGGGGTGATGGCGGAACTGACCGGGCGCGAGGGCGGCTATTCCAAAGGGAAAGGCGGCTCGATGCACATGTTCTCGAAAGAGAAGCACTTCTATGGCG
>CAZPXE010000196.1:0-6276 GCA_964590545.1 uncultured Rhodobacterales bacterium
ATGGCAAATGCATGATCTCCGAAGCCGCGCAGAAAGAAATTCAGGCGCTGAAACTCCAGCACCCGGACAAGCAGGTCATGCTGATCGCCGAAAAAGGCACCATGGGCGTCGGCTCCTCCCGCATGTCCGGCGTGAACAATGTCGCGCTCTGGACGGGTAAACAGGCCAGCCCCTATGTGCCTTTCGTGAACATCGCGCCTGTGGTGGCGGGCACCAACGGCATCTCGCCGATCTTCCTGACCACCGTTGGCGTGACGGGCGGTATCGGTGTCGACCTGAAAAACTGGGTCAAGAAACTGGACGACGACGGCAAGCCGATCCTCAACAATGACGGCAACGCCATTTTAGAAGAGAAATACTCCGTCACCACCGGCACCGTGCTGAAAATCAACACGAAAGCGAAGAAACTCTACTCCGCAGACGGCGAAGAGCTGGTCGATATGGCCTCCTCCTTCACCCCGCAAAAGATGGAATTTATGAAGGCGGGCGGCTCCTACGCCATCGTCTTCGGCAAGAAGCTGCAAGCCTTCGCGGCGGAAACCCTCGGCGTCGAAGCCCCGCAAGTCTTTGCCACGTCGAAAGAAATCAGCCACGCGGGCCAGGGCCTCACCGCGGTTGAGAAAATCTTCAACGCCAATGCCCGCGGCACCACACCCGGCACGACCCTGCATGCAGGCTCTGACGTGCGCGTGAAGGTCAACATTGTCGGCTCCCAAGACACGACAGGCCTGATGACAAGCCAAGAGCTTGAAGCGATGGCCGCCACGGTGCTCTCCCCATCCGTCGATGGCGCTTATCAGTCGGGCTGCCACACGGCCTCGGTCTGGGACGTCAAAGCGCAGGCCAACACGCCTAAGCTCATGGCTTTCATGCATAAATTCGGCCTGATCACGGCGCGCGATCCCAAAGGCGTCTACCACTCGATGACCGACGTGATCCACAAAGTGCTGAACGACATCACCGTGGACGACTGGGCCATCATCATCGGCGGCGACAGCCACACCCGCATGTCCAAAGGCGTCGCCTTCGGCGCGGATTCGGGCACCGTGGCGCTCGCGCTGGCCACGGGCGAGGCGACGATGCCGGTCCCGGAATCGGTCAAGGTCACCTTCACGGGCCAAATGGCCGACCACATGGACTTCCGCGACGTGGTCCATGCGACCCAAGCCCAGATGCTCGCCCAGCACGGCGATAACGTGTTCCAAGGCCGCATCATCGAAGTACACATTGGCACGTTGCTCGCCGATCAGGCCTTCACCTTCACCGACTGGACGGCAGAGATGAAAGCCAAGGCGTCCATCTGTATTTCCGACGACGAAACGCTGATCGGCAGCTTGGAAATCGCCAAGGCGCGCATCCAGATCATGATCGACAAGGGCATGGATAACGATGTGCAGATGCTGCAAGGCCTGATCGACATCGCTGACGCCCGCATCGCGGAAATCCGCTCCGGTGCAAAACCTGCTCTGACGCCCGACGATAACGCCAAGTACTACGCCGAAGTGGTCGTGGACCTTGACGAAATTATCGAGCCGATGATCGCCGACCCGGATGTCAGCAACGCCGACGTCTCCAAGCGCTACACCCACGACACGATCCGCCCGATCTCCTTCTATGGTGCGGAAAAGAAAGTGGATCTTGGCTTTGTCGGCTCCTGCATGGTGCACAAAGGTGACGTGAAGATCGTGGCGCAAATGCTCCGCAATCTGGAAGCGACCTATGGCAAGGTGGAGTTCAACGCCCCCCTCGTCGTCGCCGCCCCGACCTACAACATCATCGATGAGTTGAAGGAAGAGGGCGACTGGGAAGTGCTGCAAAAGTATTCCGGCTTCGAATTCGACGATTCTGCGCCGAAGGCAACTGCGCGGACCAAGTACGAAAACATCCTCTACCTCGAACGCCCCGGCTGTAACCTGTGCATGGGCAATCAGGAAAAGGCGGCGAAGGGCGACACCGTTCTGGCCACCTCCACCCGCCTGTTCAAAGGCCGCGTGGTGGAAGATGCCGATGACAAGACGGGCGAGTCGCTGCTGGCCTCTACGCCGGTTGTCGTCCTGTCCGCCATCCTTGGCCGCACGCCGACGCTGGAGGAATACAAGGTCGCCGTCGAAGGGATCGACCTGACCAAATTCGCGCCGCCTGTCCAAAAGCCGGGCGCGTCCCTATCGGCCCATTTCTAAACCGGCCCCTAACAATCCGCGCGCCGGGCTTACGCCACATCAACCCGGCGCGCGTAGAACCAGTCCTCGTGTTGCAACGCACATAACCCGCGGCACAGGCGCAAATCTGGTCGTGGGTGTTCAGGAAGATGGCATCTACCATCGCGCATTTCTTCGGGTGTAAAAGCCCGAAGGCTATCTGACCCCATGCGGGCCCGCACCCTGACGTTACAATATATACGCAAACTCAAGCGATGAGCCTGCCGACCCAAAGGTCGATGCGGGCACATCGGCGTTGCGTTGGCAGGGCGCTGCCTCAGCTGGACGCGAAGCGGCCAGCGAAAACCTCCCGCGTGTTGTGGACCCGAAGACACAAGGGCGCGGTTCTTCTCATCTTCTTCGGGTTGCAAATACTTCAGAGAGCGCGAGAGACAGCGTCTCTCGTTCGCGCAAGCGACTTAGCCTGCGTCCCACACCACGCGAAATCCGTGATGCGGCGCGGCGCTGTCCGGCGAATTGCCCGTCCGCGCGGCGATCCGGTACCGAAAGCAATAGGACCGGTGGCACAGGAAACTGCCGCCCTTCGACAGCTTATATCCCTTCATCCCGGCCAGCCGTTGCTTCACATGCTTCTTGAGCGACTTGATCCGAAACGGCTCACAGGTCCACTCCCACACATTGCCGACCACATTATACAGCCCATACCCGTTTGGCGCAAAGGCCCGCGCGGGTGCGGTGCCGTGCCAGCCATCGGCGGCGGTGTCCACATGGGGAAAGCGGCCCTGCCAGATGTTGCAGGGGAAATTGTCCTCGTCATTGGGCGCTTCGGTGCCCCACGGATAAGCCACATCGCCAAGCCCGCCGCGCGCGGCATGCTCCCACTCGGCTTCCGTCGGCAAACGGCCCCGCGCCCATTTGGCATAGGCCATTGCGTCGGTCCAACTGACTTGGGTGACCGGGTGATCAGGGCGCGCGGCCTCTTGTGTGCCCGGCCCATTCGGGTTTCGCCACGCTGCGCCCTCAACCCTGCGCCACCATTCGAGGCCTTGGATACCCAACGTGTCGCCCACGGCCTCAGGCACATCCGTATGAAACACAAAAGACCAGCCAAACCTTTCGGCCTCGGTCACATATCCGGTGTCTTCAACAAACGCCGCGAACTCGGCGTTGGTAATCGCGCTCACTCCAATCCGAAACGCATCCACTTTCACCTGCCGAGGCGGGCTTTCACCATCATCACGGATCGCGGGCGCTTTCGTGCCCACCAACGCTGAACCGCCCGGAATCAGAGCGGTTTCTACTTCAGGTGCACGTGTCGCCGGACGAATATCGGCCTCGGTGACGCGGATTTTACCACCTCGCGCAGGTGCACAACACTGTGAAGCTGTCTCTGCCATGGCTTTGTTTAACATGTCAGCGCGCGGGAGCCACTCTCCATAAGAGCGCGCCTACGTTGTTTTGCTACGCTTTCGCGCCCTGCGCCGCAGGTTCCAGGCTTCAATCTGCCAATCCGAAATTAATTGAACGTTCTTTAAATTAACTTCGCACCCGGTCTGGACAGATACGACGTTTTCGCGCCACACTCTTTCCAAATGGGAAGAGAGCGAGTCTGGGAAGCCGAGACAGACGCTCAGAACGTCACAAAACGAGAGCCAGATCAACTGGTCCGTAAGGGAGGAAATGACGTGCCGCAGAACGGAAGCACCGATGAACTTGTGTCGATTCCGGCGATCCTAAGTCGCAATGCCAAACAGTTCGGCAATAGTCCGGCGTATCGCGAAAAGGAATTCGGCATCTGGCAAAGCTGGACCTGGGCCGAAACCGAACAGGAAATTCGCAACCTTGCGCTCGGCCTGCTGAACCTTGGCGTCGCCGAAGGCGATTTCATTGCCATTATCGGACGCAATCGCCCTTATCTGTATTGGTCGATGATGGCCGCGCAGATGGTCGGCGCGGTGCCGGTTCCCCTGTATCAGGACGCAGTGGCCGAAGAGATGGCCTATGTGCTTGACCATTGCGGCGCGCGCTTCGTCATCGCCGGGGATCAGGAACAGGTCGACAAAGTGATGGAGGTGCAAGGCAAGCTGGCCAACTTCGAGCACATGATCTATCTCGACCCGCGCGGCCTGCGGAAATACGACCATTCGCGCCTGCATCAATACTCCCATGTGCAGGAACAGGGGCACGGCGCGCGGGATGAAATTGGCCCGGACCTCGACGCACGCATCGCCAAGCTCGACTATGACAGCACCTGCGTGATGCTTTATACCTCCGGCACCACGGGTAAGCCCAAGGGCGTCGTGCTGAGCAACCGCAACGTGATCGAGACCGCGAAATCTTCCAGCGAATTCGACGGGTTGCGGCAAAGCGACGATATCCTCGCCTATTTGCCGATGGCATGGGTGGGTGATTTCATCTTTTCGGTGGGCCAAGCGCTGTGGACCGGGTTCTGCACCAACTGCCCGGAAAGCGCGGACACGATGCAGACCGACCTGCGCGAGATTGGCCCGACCTATTACTTCGCCCCGCCGCGCGTGTTCGAAACGCAGCTGACCCAAGTGATGATCCGCATGGAGGATGCCAGCCCCTTGAAGCAGCGCATGTTCCATTACTTCATGGATCACGCCAAGAAAGTCGGCCCCGACCTGCTCGACGGCAAACCCGTCGGCGGCATGGACAAGCTGAAATATACGCTGGGGGAGCTATGCGTTTATGGCCCCCTGAAAAACACCCTTGGCTTCAGCCGCATCCGCGTCGGCTACACGGCGGGCGAGGCGATTGGGCCAGAGATTTTCGATTTCTACCGCTCCATGGGCATCAACCTCAAACAGCTTTATGGCCAGACCGAAGCGACCGTGTTCATCACCGCGCAGCCCGATGGCGAAGTGCGCTCGGACACGGTGGGCGTCGCCTCGCCGGGGGTTGAGATCAAGATCGAAGAGAATGGCGAGGTGTATTACCGCTCGCCCGGCGTGTTCGTCGAATACTACAAGAACCCCGAAAGCACCGCCGACACCAAAGACGCCGAAGGCTGGGTGGCGACCGGGGATGCGGGCTTCATCGAAGAAGGCACCGGCCATCTGCGCATCATCGACCGCGCCAAGGACGTGGGCAAAATGGCGAACGGCGCGCTGTTCGCGCCCAAATACGTTGAAAACAAACTGAAATTCTTCCCGAATATTCTGGAGGCTGTGGTCCTTGGTAATGGCCGCGACGAATGCACCGCCTTCATCAACATCGACCTGACGGCGGTGGGCAACTGGGCGGAGCGGAACAATATCGCCTATGCCTCCTATCAGGAACTCGCCGGACACCCGCAGGTTCTGGCCACGATGCAGGCCCATGTGGAAGAGGTGAACGCCTCGGTCGCGCAGGACGAAATGCTGTCCTCGTGCCAAATCCACCGCTTCGTCGTGCTGCACAAACAACTCGATGCGGATGATGGCGAGCTGACCCGCACCCTGAAAGTGCGCCGCCGGATCATCGAAGAAAAGTTCGGCGACATCATCGCGGCGCTCTATGACGGCTCGGAACAGGTCTCAACCACGACGGAAGTGACCTATGAGGACGGGCGGAAGGGCTCCATCTCGGCCACGCTGGAAATCCGGTCCGCAAAGGTGAGTGCGCCAGTTCAGAAAATGGCGGCGGAATAGCTATGGGCTCGAATTTGCTGCGCAAATCCGACCGAGTGGGGGCTCTGCCCCCGACCCTCCGGGCCTCCCCCGAAGTATTTGAGACCCAGAGAAGAAGGGTGGTTTGATGCTTGATCAAACAGAAGGATACACCACGGCAGACGGTCGTAAGATCGGCGGCGTGGTGATGGAGATGAAGAACATCACGCTGCGTTTTGGCGGGGTGGAGGCGATCAAGGATATCTCATTCGATATTCGTGAGGGGGAGATCCGGGCGATCATCGGGCCGAACGGCGCGGGCAAGTCCTCGATGCTGAACGTGATTTCCGGCTTCTACATCCCACAAGAGGGGCAGGTGTTCTACAAAGGCGCGCCGCGCCCCCCGATGAAGCCGTTCGAAGTGGCCCGCCAAGGCATCGCGCGCACTTTCCAGAACATCGCCCTGTTCGAGGGGATGAGCGTTCTGGACAACGTGATGACCGGGC
>CAZPXE010000197.1:0-6270 GCA_964590545.1 uncultured Rhodobacterales bacterium
CATAATCTGTTCCGCCGCATTGCCGATGCAGTGCAGCGAGGTGGAACAGGCGGAGGTGATCGAATAGTTGATGCCTTTGATCTTATATGCGGTCGCAAGGTTCGCGCTGATGGTTGATGACATGCATTTCGGCACCGCGAATGGCCCGATCCGCTTGGTTGCGCCGGATTTCAGCACGGTCTGATGCGCAGTCAGCATGGCGGAGGTCGATGGTCCGCCGGAGCCTGCCACCAGCCCAGTCCGCTCGTTCACGATCTGGCTTTCGTCCAGCCCTGCATCGGCGATCGCTTGGCCCATGGCGATATAGGCATAGGCGGCACCGGGGCCCATGAACCGCAATGTGCGCTTGTCGACATGCTCTGCCGGGTCGATTTTCAGCGTGCCTGCGATCTGGCTGCGGAACCCATGCTCCGCCATCGCCTCGCTGGCCACGATTCCCGATTTTCCGGCCCGCAGGCTCGCTTCAACCTCATCCACGTTGTTCCCGATGGACGAGACAATTCCCAAGCCGGTGACGACGACACGCCGCATATTCGCACTCCTCTGAATGTGACGAGGGGTGTTTAGGCCAGCGCGGGCAGAGGGGCAAGCACAGTGGGCATCTGGTTTATCGTCGATGTGACGCTGCGCTGCTTGGTCACAACTCGTCAGCGTTAGCGGACACCGGCGCCTCGAACGTCATTTCATCACGGGTGACAAGGGTCTCTTGGTTCGCTTCTGCGGCTGCAACCGCTTCTTTGGCTTCGGCAACGTAGTGGCCAAAAGATCCATACGGGGCGTGATTACCTGCCATAAAAACGAGCGACGCGACGAGCGCAGATGCAGGCGCTGCGATTTTGAGCGCTTTATAGGCGGAGAAAAACTCTTCGGTCAGACCAGAGCGATTTGACAAAACATCAAATATCGCGACAACGGCGCACAAAACGGCGGCAATTGTTATTAGAACCCAAATGTCCGGCGTTATCAAATTTAGGAACGCGACGAGCGACGCTGTGATCCAATCCAATTGCAGTAGAAAGTCGACGCCGATATCTCCGCCGAAAATATACCACAAACTGAAATCTGCCGCGGATATCGTCGTCGCGACAGCGAATAAAACGAAGACAGCCTGATCCATGCGATCAACGGCGCGGGCGACCATATTATGTTCGTTCCACTGCCATTTTATCGTGTAAAAGATCACGTTTAGAATAACCCAGAGTACCGCGCAAAGAATTGTAAAATAATAGATATGCATCAGCTTCCCTCCGCAATCGATGCTGAAAAGACGTACCGCTTGTCATTAGCATTTGTTTTGCATCACAACGTAGTCAACTTAGCTGTGATGAATGAACTAGATGAAATGTGATTGCGTTCAAATAATGGGCAAATGCTCAAGTCAACTCACGGTTGTGCCCAAAAACAAGGCGCAAAAAGGGAGAAATCTTCTGGAATAGACAAAACGCCTACTATTCGGGCGATTCTTCTCACGATTGGAGTTTGTTCAATTAAATTCAGCGCTGGCCGCTTTCGAAAGCCGAAGTTGTTTGCTCACCCCGCCCCTCGAATTTCTGATGATGCGATATGCGTGTCGCAATTCTGTCTTTCGCTTCACAAAGCGCTGAACGAAAAAGCGCATGGTGGGACCAAACAGCCATGTGGCAGACGCTGCCTAGGATGCTTTGCGGTCCGCTCAGCTCTCGCTCAGCGCGACTTTCATGTCCTTGACCTGATAGATCACCTCGCCATCGGCCTCGACGGTGCCATTGGCGACGCCCATGGTCAGGCGGCGGGTTTGGACGGCTTTGGTGAATTGCACGTTATAGGTCAGCATCTTGCGATCCGGGCGAACCATGCCGGTCAGTTTGACCTCGCCCACACCCAGCGCATAGCCGCGCCCTTGCCAACCGCGCCAGCCTAAGTTGAAACCGGTCAGCTGCCACAGCCCATCTAGGCCAAGACAGCCGGGCATGATCGGATTGCCGGGAAAGTGGCAATCGAAAAACCACAGGTCGGGCTTAATGTCGAATTCAGCGATCACATGGCCCTTGCCATTCTCGCCGCCATCGCCGGAAATCTCGGTGATCCGGTCCATCATCAACATCGGCGGTTCGGGCAGTTGCGCATTGCCGGGGCCAAAAAGCTCACCGCGCGCGCATTTCAGCAGGTCGTCCCGGTCGAAGGATGTGGGGTAATTTGCCATGGGCCGCGCGTCTCCTGAGCCTTGTCGTGCAGTATCCGGCTCCTCTAGCACCGCCGCCGCCGCGCCTGCAAGCGGCTTGGTTGCGGCAGTTGTGTCGTATGCCGAAGCCCGGGTTTAAACGATCCGCGCTGCGCCGGGACGCTGAGTGGGCAGGCGATAGAGCAGATCTTCGGTCTTCATCAGGAAATTCAGGTTGCTCTCATAGCCGGTGACGGCGGTGAACAGTCTACAGCTCAGGCCGTTCAACTCTGCGTGGCGCTGCGAGAGCAAAGAGGTGTCATGCGTCGCGCCGAGCACCATGAAAGTCAGTTGAAAGGGGAGGTTCATGACTTGCTGCAACGCGCTGAGCAGGCAGACCTTGACCCAATCGCTGACAAACCAAAGGGGCAGCGCGGCGATACATGTCCCGCAGACCATTGCGACCGGGCGCGACCACAGTCCTGCGCCGGTTGCCAGCGTGAACGCACTTAGAATTCCGATCAGCGCCAGAGTGCCCGCCACGGCGAGCCGTACATGGATCAGCAAGGCGCGCGGACCGATGGATTTGCGGTGCTGGGGCAGATGTGCGCTGTCGATGAGATCAGCATAATACGCGCTCCAGATCTCGCAGATGCAGATCACCGACAGCACCAGCATAATGCCCGTGCCGAAGGGCCACACGACCGATGTCAGCAGAGTGACGAGTGCAAACAGGGCGGTCCAACCCCATGAGGTCGCAAATGTATTCGCCGGGTCGGCGAGTTGCGCGCGCAGATATCTTGGCAGAGTATTCATGCGTTAACCATAATGCCGGTGGCGAGATGAAAATGTGGCAGCGGCAAGGAAAACCCGTGAAATCACGCAGCGTGCTGTGAGTGTCGATCTGGCACTATATTTACCAGTTTTGCAGGATTTGCCCCAAATAACGGCTCGGCGCGCCTGTTGCGAGTGAATTGCAATTGAATTTTAACCGCGCCGCCCCCTATATTAAGTGAACAGTCACAGTTTGAGACGACGATATGCGGTCCCCACATGACATAGGTTCCGAATGGCTTTCCACCGCCGGGCTGCGCCCGACCCGTCAGCGCGTGACGCTGGCGGCGCTTTTGGTGGGCGATGGGCAGAACCGGCACGTCACTGCCGAAAGCCTGTTTGACGCGGCCAAGTCCCACGGCGAAGCGGTCTCGCTGGCCACGGTCTACAACACGCTGCGCACCTTCTGCGATGCAGGGTTGATGCAGGAAGTGACGGTGGATGGTTCGAAAAGCTATTTCGACACCAACACCCATGACCACCCGCATTTCTATTGGGAAGATGAGGCGAAGCTGACCGATGCGCCCGCCGATCAACTTGTGATCTCGCAGCTTCCGGATGTGCCGGACGGGGCCGAGATTGCCTCGGTCGATGTGGTCATCCGCCTGCGCCGCACCTGAGTGAAAGTCACACCCGAACAGATTGACGCTTATCAGCGCGAGGGTGTTGCGCTGATCCCCGGCCTGTTTGCGTCCCATGTGGAGACCCTGCGTTCAGGCGTTGCCCGCAATATGGATGCGCCCGGCCCCTACGCTTCGGAAAACGAGCGGGCAGGGGAGACGGGCCGCTTTTTCGACGATTACTGCAATTGGGAGCGTATTCCTGAGTTTGCCGATGTGGCGCGCGAGCCCGCGATTGCCGATGCGGCCGCAGCGCTGATGGGATCTGCATCTGTCCAGATGTTCCATGACCATGTGCTGGTGAAAGAGCCCGGAACCTCGATGGCGACCCCGTGGCACTCGGATGGGCCATATTACTTCGTAGAAGGGCGGCAGACGGTCAGTTTCTGGGTGCCGCTCGACCCGGTGGAGGGGGCGTCGCTGCGCTGTGTTGCGGGTTCTCACCTATGGGAAAAGGATGTGCTGCCAACGCGCTGGGCGTCCGAAACGGCGTTCTTCGAAGGCGACTATATGCCCATCCCCGACCCTGATGCGGACGGGCTCATGGTGCGTGAATGGCCGATGCAGCCGGGTGACGCGATTGCCTTCCACTTCCGTACCCTGCACGGGGCGCGTGGCAATCAGGCGACTACCCGCCGCCGTGCCTTCTCGCTCCGCCTTGTGGGGGATGATGCGCGCTATGTAGAGCGGCCCGGCCCCACCTCGCCGCCCTTTCCCGGGCACGCGATGGAAGCAGGGCAGCGGCTGCGCGAGGATTGGTTCCCGATGCTTCGGACGGGTGCGGAGTAACCTGCTTGATTCTGCCAGTGCCGCTGGGATGGAGGTACAATTTCTGTCCCCGTCTTAGCCTTAGCCTGAAGGGACCCCGGCCCCATATCTCGAACACACTAAGCGATCAACGTGCGGTAAGCGCGGCGGTGGCAACTGGGACCTTGCAAAACCCGGCATGGATCGGAACGCAAGAAAGTCGCGGCGCGCGCCTTATGAAGAATACCGCAGGACATCGCGATTTATCACTGCGAATTTCGGCGGGCCGCTTGGGATTACGTATCGGAGGGCAGTAGATCGGATTTTTCGATCCCGAGTTTCACTATCTTCTCGTTTAGGGTCCGCCGTCCGATCCCGAGCGCGTCTGCCGCGTCGTCCATGCGCCCTTTATGCGCCGCGATGGCTTGAGAGATGATTTGTCGTTCGAACGCGGCCACCGCCTCGCGCAGGGTCGTGGGCGTGTCACTGCCTTCATCGCCCAACGCAGCATCAATTGAGGCCGTCCCGCGTTTGGATGCCAAGACAAAGCGTTCCGCCACGCTTTGCAACTCGCGTACATTTCCGGGCCAGTCATGGGCCAGCAACGCCGAGAAATCCGCTGGCGTCAATTCCGGCTCTTTCACAGAATACAGCGTGCTGAGCCGCCCCAGATAGTGCCGGAAGATAAGCAAAATATCTTCGCCACGTTCACTGAGGGGCGGCAAGTCGATGATCAATGTGTTCAGCCGGAACAGAAGGTCTTGTCGCAGTGCGCCGCTGTTTACGGCCTCCTCTGGGGTTCGCGAAACTGCACTTATCAGACGCAAGTTGACAGCCACTGGTGCACTTGCCCCCAAAGGCTCAAATTTACGCTGCTCAATGATCCGCAGAAATTTTGACTGCGTCTCGGCGGGCATGGACGTGAGTTCATCCAGAAACAACGTCCCCCCGTCTGCGCGCTGCATCAGGCCCGGAGCGTCTTGGCTGCCATAAACAGTTTCTTCGAACCTTTCGGGCGGGATGACGGCGCAGTTGATTGCAACAAACGGTGCGGCTGGCCCGCTGCCCAGATCGTGCAGCGCACGTGCCACCATTTCTTTGCCGGTGCCTGTTTCTCCGGTCACCAAAACATTGGCGGGGCTTTCTGCAAAGTCCTGTACCTGAGCCCGAATGCCTATCAAACGCGGGCTATCGCCAATCAGCATTTGTTCCAGATCGGTCAAAGCGGCCAATCGTTTTTCCAGCCGCGCCGCGTTCTGTTGCGCATGCCGTAGCCGGACAGCATTGTTCAATAGCGTCAGCAAGCGCCTCGGATCGAAGGGCTTTTCGATGAAATTGTAAGCCCCGTTCTGGATCGCTCCGACCGCCAATGGGATGTCTCCATGCGCAGAAAACAGCACGACCGGCGCATCTGAGACTTCTGCGGCGCGCTGCTGAAACTCCAGCCCGTCCATCCCCGGCATCCGCACATCTGACAGCACCACATCGGGCAGTGTTTGTTGCAGGCGATCCAGCGCCTCCTGCCCGTTCTTTGCCATATGCACCGCGAAACCACCGCGCTCTAACAGGTGAGAGAGTGAGATGCGCAATTCACGATCATCATCGACGACAAGGATTGTCCCCTTTGTCATGGCTTGGGCTCCTTTCGCGGCACTGACAAAGTGAAGATGGCTCCGCCGTCGCTGGCCTCTTCAGCGGAAATATATCCGCCATGGGCATGGATGATTTCAGATGTGATGGCCAGACCAAGCCCCATTCCGTCGCCGGACGAATGCGTGGAGTAGAACGGCTCTTTGAGAGTGTCCAAACTGGCGCCTTGCAAGCCTTCACCGTTGTCTTTTACGCGCACGGTCACAAAATCGGTGTTTGTGTGACAAACAAGGTCAATTCGAGCGTCGGCGATGCCTGTGACTGCCTTTTGCGCGTTGC
>CAZPXE010000198.1:0-6261 GCA_964590545.1 uncultured Rhodobacterales bacterium
CGGAAGGCGGCAAGCGCGGCGTTTGCAGCGTTAAGCGCGTCCTCGGGTGCCAAAGACGCGTCTTCCCGGTCGGGCGTTGCAGGTGGCACCGCCGGAGGGCGTCCGAGAAAGACAGTTACACCATCGGGAGAAAGTGCGCCGCCGGGCGTTGGGATCACCAGCCCACGCCCGTCCAGAGCAAACTGAGTTCCAGCAGGCGCGGGCGAGGCGGGGGCAAGAATGTTCTCATCCGTTGCAAAACTGCGTGCCCGGGGCAGGGCGACAGCGTCAAATGTCGGGTTGCGGCGGTCGATCGACGCGACATAGAGGTCATCAAGGTCTTGTGTGCCTGGCGCCGTATGAACCACAGGCGGGATCGTCCAGATGCCGGATACGGCATAGTATTCCTGGGCTTGGTCGGCATCGAAACGCGGCGGTTCGGCCTCTGGTTCGGGTTGTAGCAAGGTTGGGGCTGGCAGAGTTTCAATAACCGGATCCAACGCAGCGGTAACAATGGCGCCCGATTCGATTTCAGGCTCGGGGGCCAATTCTTCGGCGGCGATCTCAACATCGGCCACGCGCGGACCGAAGAAACGGGCCAGCCCATTGTCCATAAAAACAGAAGCCCAAGCGGCGACGCCTGCAAGGAACACCAACAGGACTGCTGTCAGGATGAGGCCCAGAAAACGAGGCTTGCCGCCGACAACGACGACATTGGGTTCGGGTTTGCGGGCGCCGAAGACGGTCATTCTGTTGCGCTCGTGTGAGCGTGCGGCGCGCACGGCGGCCTTTTGCTCGGCGGTGGTTGCGGGCGGCTTGCTCAGAATCGGCGGTATCGTCTTGCGTCGGCGGCTGAAGAACCCACCTGCGCGCGGCTCCGGCGGGGCGGACTCCGCCTCACCTGTTTCCTCTTCTTCCAACGGGTCCAGACTGTCGCGCGCAGCTTGCGGACCGGATAGATCGGGCGCGTCCTGTGCACGCGGGGCTGGTTTGCTTATCTCCACCGGCTTGGGCGCAGGCGGCGTAGGCGCGTCTGCGGGGTCGAGGCCGGGAATGCTGGCGGCGAGGATATCAGCGCCGTCCGGGGCCGGGGCCGCCGGAGCGTCACGGGTCACACCGCCAAGGCTGGGCCCGGGGGCAGAGCCTGCGTTTCTGCGACGCGATGAGAAGGCCGTGACGGCAGGGGCGGCGACGGGCGCTGCGTCTTCCGGTTCAGGTTCAGGTTCCGGCTCTGGATCGGCCGCGTCCTCGGCAAGCTCTGGTGCAGGCTCTTCGGCGGAGGGTTCTTCTGCGACAACGTCTTCTTCCGGCGCGTCGGCAACATCTTCCGGCTCAGGCTCAGTTTCGGGCTCAGGCTCGGGCTCAGGCTCAGGTTCGGGCGTGAGGTCCGGGGCAGGCTCTGCTGCATCTTCAGCTTCAGGAATATCCGCGAGCACCACGACTGCGATGCCATCCGGCTCGACCTCGTCGCCCGCGTCAAGAATGGTCGAAGAATGGATGGTCGGGCCAAAGAAGGGTTCGCCCAGAAAATCAGAGTCTTCGGCGGTTGCCACGGCGGAAACCGGGCCAAAGCGGTGCTGGACAGCAAAGGCCTCGGCCTCGGCCAGTGTTTCGCGCGCAACGGCTGCGATGTGGATCGTGTCACCATCGGGGGACATGTCGAAGGCCAGATCAGCCACGGCATAGGGCGTTGCGCCATCCAGTGCGGCTTCGGCAGCGGCGCGTTGCGCATCCGGGTCGTCGCCATCGGCGTCAATGGTCAGGTATTTGATCTGGCTGTCGGGGATAATCAGCTTGGTAAACAGGCCATCCGGCGCCAACTCTTGCGCCTGTGCGCGCAAATCCCGCAGCGCATCGGGCAGACGCGGCGCATCCAGCGCAACATCGCCGACGAGTCGCCAGCCGCCCGCTGCACGATGCAGCAGCTTGATGCCGTCAAAGGACAAAGAGAGCGCGAAATTCGCTTTCATTGCTGGCGCTTGGCCTCCGTTAGATCACACGTAATTCGTGCTGGCCTTGAGAGTACAACATAAGCGCCAAAGCGGCAAAGTGTTAACGAAATAGGGACAATTTCGTGTCTGACGGGTCTTTGTTCACAAAATCCAATCAGCGGTAGGCGCGGAGCGGACCCCGCGCCAGGTCTTTGGTTAGCTTGTCGCCTTGGACAGCGCTTGATCCAGATCGGCGATCAGGTCGTTCGCATCCTCGGTCCCGATGGACACGCGCACCACTTCCGGCGCGGCACCTGCGGCGCGCTGTTGGTCCTCGGTCAGCTGACGGTGTGTGGTAGAGGCCGAGTGAATGATCAGCGAGCGGGTGTCGCCAAGGTTGGCCACGTGCGAGAAAATCTCCAGCGCGTTCACCAGCTTGACGCAGGCGTCGTAGCCGCCTTTGATGGCGAAGGTGAACAGCCCACCCGCGCCGCGCGGGCAAATAGTCGGCACGCGCTTGTTATAGGGTGAGCTTTCCAGCCCGGCATAAGTTACGTAGTCCACGCGCGGATCGTTTTCGAGCCAGCGTGCAACCTTGCCAGCGTTCTCAACATGCTTGTCCATCCGCAGGCTCAGTGTCTCGGTCCCCATCAGCGTGTAATGGGCGGAGGCCGGGTTCATCGTCATCCCCAGATCACGCAGGCCGATGGCAATGCCGTGGAAAGTGAAGGCGAGAGGACCGAAAGTCTCGTGGAACTTCAGGCCGTGATAGGCCGGTTCGGGCTGGCTGAGGGACGGGAATTTGTCATTCGCGGACCAGTCGAACTTGCCGCTGTCGATGACCGCGCCGCCAGTGACGGTGCCATTGCCGGTCAGATATTTGGTGGTCGAATGCACAACCAGCGTCGCGCCATGCTCGATCGGGCGGCACAGGTACGGCGTGGCCGTTGTGTTGTCGACGATCAGCGGGATGCCAGCCTCATCGGCGATCTTGGCGATGGCGGGCAGGTCGGTGATATAGCCGCCCGGGTTTGCGATGGCCTCGCAGAACACAGCGCGGGTGTTCTCGTCAATCGCCGCCTTCACGGCGTCTTCATCGTCGAAATCGACAAAGGTGCAGGACCAGCCGAAGCGTTTGATGGTCTGGCTGAACTGCGTGACCGTGCCGCCGTAAAGGCGCGTGGAGGCGACGATATTCAAACCCGGACCCATCAGCGGGAACAGCGCCATGATCTGTGCTGCGTGCCCGGAAGAGCAGCAAACCGCGCCAACACCGCCCTCAAGCGTGGCCAGACGTTCTTGCAAAACCGCAACCGTGGGGTTGGTCAAGCGGGAATAAATATAGCCAACCTCTTGCAGGTTAAACAGCGCTGCCGCGTGCTCGGCATCGCGGAACACATAGGCGGTTGTCTGGTAGATTGGCGTCTGCCGCGCGCCTGTCGCCGGGTCGGGCCGGGCGCCTGCGTGGATTTGCAACGTGTCAAAGCCATAGTCGGGGCCGGTGGGGTCAGTGGTCATGCCGAAATCCTTTCAAGTATGAAACGCACGCCACTGGGCGCGCAAAACTTGGCGCATTGGCTAGAACACCCGACCCGAAGGAGCAAGGCTGACAGCCAAATTTAGGAAGGTTGTTCCATATATTCGGGATAAGCCGTAACACTGTAGTCGACCAATTCGATCTGAAGATCCCCGGCCACCTCATTGCGGCACAGAACATAGCGTACTTGCGATTGTCGCAAAACATGGCCGTCCGCATTCGCATATTGCCATTCCAAAGCAATCATCGCCCGATCTTCGGTCGCATCCAATATCGTGACATTCTGTGGTCTTATCCGATGAACCCCAACGGATTTCAAATAAGTCTCATGCGCTAAGTACCGCGATTTCAGCATATCTGGCCGGGAAAAAACCAACACGCGTTCCGGAAGGTAATACGCAATTGGAAACCGGAAATACCGTGCCATATCGAACCCGGCATAGCGTAACTGCGCCTCTGCGATGGTTGTCAGGAACAAAATGACTTCGGATCGTTTCATCATCTTACTTGTTACAGGCGCCCTGCTACGGAGCAATTTCCCTAAGGGGTGAACTTTGCGCAGGGACGTGAGTGGGTTACGGTGACTTTGACACGGTCTGGTTGAAAATCGTCTAGCTTGCGCAACTTTCTTGCGTGCTCGCAAAGGCGTGCGCAAGCCCGTTTTTGTGTCAGTTTACAGGTTTTTAGCGGAACATCGTTCCAAAGTTCCCGCGCTACCTAATCCAAAAGCCTGCGTCTTTGATCCGCTTGCGGATCATCTGCTCGCGCCGGGGCAGGTTTTCGCGGTCAAACAGCGCCCGCACTTTCATCCCGCGCCCCTGATAGACCAGCCGCTTGATTGCCTCGTTATTCTTGAGGTGTTTCTTCAGTTTGTTCGGCTGGATGATTTCATGCAGCACATCCAGCACATGATCGCCTTCGCGCGCATAGAGCAGGGGGAAGAGGCGATAGTGGCACGAGACTTTACCGTCTAGAAACCCCGGCTCCAGCGCATCGCGCCCACCGCCAAAGCTGTGGATCACCAACGGCAGGGCCACTTGATCAAGCCACGGCTCCAGCGTTTGCGCGGCCAGCGCGTCACCCGGCTCGTCCCGAATCGCGGCAGCATAGTCGGCAAAGCGCGTGCCAAACTCATGCGGGCAGCGGAAATAGAAATACCCGGCGTTGAAATAGAGATACCGCCGCCAATATTCATCTGGCTCACTCAGGTCGAGCGAGCTTTCAAATTCCAACCCGAACCGCTCATAAAGCGAGCGCCAAATCCCCGCATAGCCCGGCCCGTAAATCTGCGGCTTTGGCCACGTCCCCTCGCGCTGCAACGAGGCAGAGGGGCGGTCAAAGTCAAACGGCACTGACATCAGATCGCCGGTGATCAGCGTGTCGGTGTCAAAGAAGACGAACGGCTCGCCCTTGGGCAGCGCGGTCAGGCATTCGATCTTGTTGCCATGGGGGTAGTCCGCGCCGAAATGACAGCTTTCGAACGGCAGGAAGGTTGCGCCCATATCTTCCAGCAGCGAGCGGATGCCGTTATTTCGGATACGCGGATCGTCCGGCCAGCGTGGCCCCGGCTCCGGCTCGGCGATGAACAGCTTGCCGGGGAAATCGGGGTTCGTGTGCTGGAACGAGGCGGCAAAAAGCAGCGCCTCATATTGCAGCCGCCCGGCTTGCGCGACGATTACGATGTTGAAGGGCTGGCGCGCCATGGGAACCTTCGGGGTTGCACTGTTTCCTCTATAGCGGCGCAAATGGGGGCGGGGCCAGAGCGGAGCGCGCCCTCACTCCTTCGGCTTGGTCAGATCGTAGAGTTTTTGCACCACCGTCAGCAGCGCAAAGATACCAAGCACCCAGATCAGCAATTCAAACGGCGCGAGTTCCGTGCCGCGCAGCCAGCGCGCGAGCAAGCCGCCTTGGGGGCGCAACGCTTCGACGCCGAACAGCCCATCGCGCCCCCAAAAGCGAAAGTCCCAGAAGCGCGACAGGTAATAGGCCACAGCCGTCAGCGCTGCGATAAGTGCCATCCAAACGATGCGGCGGATCATTGCGCCAGCTCCAGCGTTTCCGGGTCCAGCGCGAAGACCAGCAGATCACCGCGCCGTGTGATCTGGCCTTCGACCTGCACATATTGGGCCACGAAATCATAGGCTTCAGGGGGCAGGGGCGTTGCGTCCGGTCCCGTTACCAGTAGAAATTCCGAGCCGCCTACGGGTGCGGTGGACACAAAGACAGGGGGCACCTCGCCCAGCAAACATAAATTCGCGCAAGCCTTGTGGGCCAGCCCGCGCCCCGGACGCATCGCGCCAGCAAGGCATTTGCCGTCGCAAATCTCCCCCGTCAGCCGCCATCGGCCTAGATCCTCAGTTTCCGGCAAGGGAGCCGTTTGCGCCTCGGAAGCCCCCAACCCGCGCCGCCCGCCGCGCAGTTGCAGCATCTCCAGCGTGCCGCGTTGCAGAATCACGCCAGAGGCTTGGGCCATCTTGCCATCCAGCCCATCTTCGCGCCCGCCGGGGCCGGATTTGCCCGCGCCGCTCAGCATCAGGGTCCGGCCTGCTGGCACGCGCTCGGTCCCTTCGGTGACATGCAGCAGCGGGTAGGGCACCAGTTCGATCACACCCGTCACAGTCTGCCGCCCGAAATCGCCGCGCACGGCTGCCGTACCGGGGTCGTCCTGCCCGGTGCCCAGCACCCATCCTGCGCCCGCCAGCACACCGAAAACCCCCGCCGCCGCGATGATCAAAAACCGGCGCAGCGCCGCCGGGGCGGGTAGATAGCCGATGAAGAAAGGCTTCTCGCTCATGCCGTCACCTTTGGCATCGG
>CAZPXE010000199.1:0-6231 GCA_964590545.1 uncultured Rhodobacterales bacterium
CAGTTCTGCGAAACGGTTCTTGATCGGCATGGGTTCAGGTCCTTTCGAAGACTTAAATAGTAGGTCCGGGCCGCATGGGCGAGCCGTCGGAAAAGCGAGAGAGACGGAAGCGGCTCAGATCATGGCCCGGCGCATTGCCCATGACCAGATCGGCAAGCACGCGGCCCATGCCGGGACCGATCCCAAAGCCGTGGCCCGAAAGGCCGGTGCCGATGAAAAGGCCCGGCATCGTGGGGGCCTCGTCAATAATCGGCACAAGGTCTGGCATCGTATCAATCATCCCGGCCCAGCCTTTGGCAATACGGACCGGGGGAAGCTGCGGGAACAGGGCGCGGAACCCATCCGCAACAGCGCGCAGCTTGGCCATATTGGGCGCAGGGTTCAGCACGCGCATCCGCTCGAACGGGCTTTCCTGATCGGCGCGCCAGCCGCGCGGTGTGCCCCATGCATCGGGGTAGCCTTTGGGCGCGTTGGCGAAGAACTTGGTGCCGAACGGATCGGCTTTGAGTTGCGGCAGGAACTTGGGCAACGCACGGAACGCATCAGGCCCGATGAACAGCTCATGAAAACCGCCCGCCGCCAGCGTGTAGCCCCCATCGGCGCGGCGGCGGTAACTGATGTCGGCATCCCCGGCGCTGATCTCGCCAATATCCGGCAGGGCTTGCGTGGCGCAGACCGATGCGCGCACGGAAAGCTGTGGGATTTCAATGTCGTGACGGCGCAGCAGGAGTGAGGACCACGCCCCCCCAGCAACCACGACGCGGTTTGTCTTGATGAGGCCTTGTTCGGTCGCCACACCTGTGATCGCACCGCCGGATTTTTCGATCACCCGCACGGCGCAATTCTCAACCAGCGTGGCACCGTCGCGCACAGCGATCCCGGCCAGCGCCGGCACGGCAACCCATGGCTCTGCCCGCATGTCAGACGAGGTGTGCAGCGCGCCGGGATAGCTGCGGGAAAAGCCGGGGAACTGCGCCGCCGTCTCTTCGCGGCTGAGCATCCGGCTGTCGGGGGCATTGCCCCCCACTTGCGTCAGCCAATCGCGATAGCTTTGCAATTCCTCATCATTGCGGGCCAGATAGGTAATCCCGCATTGTTTCAACCCGATATCCACATTGGTCTCACGCGCCAATTGCCGCCAGATACGGTTGGCTTCGACCATGATCGGCAATTCATCCGGGTCACGCCCCTGCTGGCGGATCCAACCCCAATTGCGGCTGGACTGCTCGCCCGCGATGCGGCCCTTTTCGCACAGCACCACCTTTTGCCCCGCCCGCGCCAGATGTAACGCCGTGCACACGCCAAGCACCCCGCCGCCCACAATCACCACATCAGCCGCCTCAGGGGGCGGGCCAGCATAGGTGACAGGCGAGTCGGTGGAGATTGGAAAACTCATGGGCCAGAGGTTACGCCGCCGCGCCAGACACGCAAGCCGGAACATCCCACTGTGGCGTCGCGTCACCTATCTCGTGCAGTTCCCTGCTTCTTTGGGTCTCAAATACTTCGGGGGTGAGGCCGCAGGCCGAGGGGGCTGGCCCCCTTCCGCGTTTACGCGCCCTGCGCTTCGGCCCGGCTTTTGCCCGACACGTCCAGTGCCAGTGTCGCGCCCATCAGCCCGTCGAGATCACCATCCAGCACGCCTTTGGTATCGGACGTCTCGAAATTGGTGCGCAGGTCTTTCACCATTTGATAGGGCTGGAGCACATAAGAGCGGATCTGGTTGCCCCAACCCGCATCGCCTGCATTTTCATGCACTTCGTTGACCATGGCAGAGCGCTTATCGAGTTCCAACTGATAGAGCCGCGATTTCAACGCCTTCATGGCGATGTCGCGGTTCTGGTGCTGGGATTTCTCTGAGCTTGTCACCACAATGCCCGTCGGGTGGTGGGTGATGCGAACCGCAGAGTCGGTGGTGTTCACGTGCTGCCCGCCCGCGCCGGAGGAGCGATAAGTATCGATGCGGATATCGGCGGGATTCACTTCAATCTCGATGTTATCATCGACCACCGGATAGACCTTAACGGATGTAAACGACGTGTGCCGCTTGGCCGCTGAATCGAACGGGCTGATGCGGACCAGTCGGTGCACGCCGCTCTCGGATTTCAGCCAGCCATAGGCGTTGTGGCCGCTGATTTTGTACGATGCGGATTTGATCCCGGCCTCGTCCCCGCCTTGCTCGGCCTGCAATTCGACCTTGTAGCCCTTGCGCTCGGCCCAGCGGATATACATGCGCGCCAGCATCGAGGCCCAGTCGCAGCTTTCGGTGCCGCCCGCGCCCGCGTTGATTTCAAGGAAAGTGTCGTTGCTGTCAGCCTCGCCATCCAGCAGCGCTTCGAGTTCTTTCTGTGCGGCCCTGTCTTTGAGCGCGGCCAAAGCGGCTTCGGCCTCTCCGATGACTTCGTCATCTTCTTCCATCTCGCCCAGTTCGATCAGTTCGACATTGTCGCTCATGTCGGTCTTGATCGTCTCGTATGTCTCCATCGCATCGACCAGCATCTGCCGCTCGCGCATCAGCTTTTGCGCAGCCTCCGGGTTGTCCCAAAGGTTGGGGTCCTCAACGCGGGCGTTGAATTCTTCCAGCCGGTGCGGGGCGGTTTCGGCATCCATGCGCTGCGCCAGCAGGGCGAGAGATTTTTCGATCTCGGATACGATACCTTGTGTTTCTGCGCGCATAGCTTTCGCCTCGGATGGTGCCTAGCCTGCTGGTCCTACCGCAAGCCCTAGGGGCAAGCAAGGCACCGCCCGAACAGCGTGGCTACTTCTTAGGCTTGGTCGCCTTTTCGTTCTTCTTCAAATTGCCGTCTTGGTTTGGCGAGCCGGACTGCGCCCAGACCAGCCAATCGGCATTTTCTTTTATCTTTGCTTCGACATCCTTGATGTAACCTTTGTTCTTGGTCACCAGCTTTTGGGTCGTCGAGACCACCCCATTCATAATACCTTTATACTGCAAAGCATCTTGGGACAGCGAGAAGAACATCGCGTTTTGCGCGGTCGAAATCCCGGACGGAATCTGGGCGCACTTCATAAAGGCCTTTTCCAGCACGGCGGCGTAGTCGCGCAGGGCGGTCGCCAATTTAAGATTGTCAGCCAGTTTCGTGTCCTCAGATTTCAGGGATGCAAGCGTGGCCTTGAGGTCTTTGTCGTAGGTTTTGATAGCTGCGATATAGACTTTTTTGCCTGCCTCAAACTGCGGGGACCCCACTTTGTGCTTTTGCGAGATCTTCATCAGCGCGATGAAGGCTTTGAGAGTGCCGGAGGTTGGATAAACAAGCTCAGCCTTCAACGCTTTGTCGACCGCTGCTTTGGCGTCGCGCGCCATTGCGGTTGCCGCATCCATTGTCTTGTTGTTGAAAAATTTGACCTGATCCCAAGTCAATTTTTTCTCGTCTGCCTTTTCGACCTTTTTCGCGTAGTCGTAGACCTGTTTGACCTTCTTACTGTTCGAATAGACCGTGTGAAGTGTTTTGAGAGCTGTCAGCCAAGACATTTGATCAAATTCCTATGAGTTCGTTTTCAATAGGATGTTGATACCACAGCTTGTTTTTCCCACAAGGCTACCGATACCGGCTGGGAGTCTTCGAAGCCATCCGGCCGTGTTTAATAAAGCCCGCCGGAAGACAATGACCCGAACGTCGCTTTTTTACCGATGACAGCTTTGCGCCCGGTCGAGGTGGTGACCTGCTTTGCCACCCGGCCCGTCTCTTCGAAGAAATCAAGGTCAGAGCCCATCGCGAAGCCGCCATCGAAGGTGATGCCAAAGATCGGCTCTTCATCCAGACGGAAGCATTCAGCCACGACGTTGTCACCCGAGGCCCCATCGCTCAGCCGCGCGCCAGAGAAGCGGTCGATCTTGATAAAGCTACACTCTTCGGGCACGCGGAATTTACCGCCGCCATATTTCTCGATGGCTTTGGACATGAACCGCTGGAAGACCGGGCCGCACATGCCCCCGCCGGACGCGCCGCGCCCCAGCGATTTTGGCGTGTCATAGCCGATATAGCAGCCCGCCACGATATTGGACGAAAAGCCCACGAACCACACATCTTTCGCGTCATTTGTCGTACCCGTCTTGCCCGCAATCGGCACAGGCAGCTTCACAGTGCTGCGCGCCGTGCCGCGATCAACCACACCGGTCATCATCGAGGTAAGCTGATAAGCCGTCACCGGGTCCATCACCCGTTCGCGGTTCGACACGATGCGCGGGCCAAGGCCCGGCTCGAGCGAAGCAAGCTGGCAATCGTTACAGATGCGCTGGTCGTGGCGATAGATCGTACGCCCGAAGCGGTCCTGCACACGGTCCACAAGGGTCGGCTCCACCCGCTCGCCGCCATTTGCAAACATCGCGTAGGCCGCGACGATATCATACAGCGTGGTTTCCTGCGCGCCAAGCGCGTTGGCCAGCACCGGGTTCATCCGCTTGTAAACGCCAAAGCGGTGGGCGTAGTCGCCGACCAGATCAATGCCGACCTCTTGGGCGAGGCGAATGGTCATCAGGTTCCGCGATTGCTCAATCCCGGTGCGCAGTGGCGTGGGGCCATAGAACTGGTTCGACGCGTTGCGCGGGCGCCAAAGGCCTTGGGGCGTGTCAATCTCAATCGGGGCGTCCACCACGATCGTCGCCGGGGAATAGCCGCTGTCGAGCGCGGCGGCATAGACGAAGGGTTTGAAAGAGGAGCCGGGCTGGCGTTTGGCCTGCGTGGCGCGGTTGAACACCGAATGCTGGTAGGAAAACCCACCCTGCATCGCGATCACCCGGCCCGTATTCACGTCCATCGCCATGAAGCCGCCCTGCACGTCCGGCACCTGGCGCAAGGACCAGCGGATGAACGCGCCCTGCCCGTTTTCGCCCTCGGTCATGCGGCGCAGATGGACTACGTCGCCGGGTTTGTAATTGTCAAAGAAATTGCCCTTCATCCACGCGATGTCTTTGCGCGGGACGACATGGGGTTCCTCGGCGCTCTCGCTCACGCCCTCGATGCCGATGATCAATTGGTTTTCCTGAACCTCGCGCACCACCGCCACATGCCACTTGCCGTCGAGTTCGATGTCGCGTGGGACGGTCAAATCGGCGAGCGCCTCGCGCCACGCGGCCTCATCACCCAGTGTCTCTTCCGGGATGGTCTTGCCAGTGCCGCGCCAGATTTTCCGGCCGCGATCATATTGCTCAAGCTGCTTTTGCAGCGCCCGGGCCGCGATGGGCTGCATTTCATTATCGATGGTCGCGCGGACGGTCATACCGCCCGAGAAAAATTCGCCCTCGCCGAAGTCTTCCGACAATTGCCGCCGGATCTCGTCGGTGAAGTAATCGCGCGGCGGCAGGGCAGATTTGAAGCTTTCGAAATCGCCATTCTGGACCGAACGCAAGGGCTGGTTCACTTCGCTTTCGAACATGGCTTGGGTGATGTAGCCGTTTTCGTACATCTCTTTCAGCACGAAGTTCCGACGCGACATCAGCCGGTCCTTGCGCCGCACCGGATGATAGTCGGAGGGGGCTTTGGGCAGCGAGGCCAGTGTTGCGGCCTCATGCGGGCTGAGTTCGTCGAGGGATTTGTTGAAATAGGTCTGCGCCGCTGCGGCCACGCCGTAGGAGTTCTGGCCAAGGAAAATCTCGTTCAGATAGAGTTCGAGGATTTTGTCCTTATCCAGCGTCTCTTCGATCCGCGAGGCAAGGATGATTTCCTTGATCTTCCGCTCTGCCTGCCGGTCGCCTGACAGAAGGAAGTTCTTCATCACCTGCTGCGTGATGGTCGAGGCGCCGCGCACGTCCTGCCCGCGCGAGCGGACCGCTTCGACCGCCGCTGCCGCGATCCCGCGCAGATCGTACCCGTCATGGGTGTAGAAGTTTTTGTCTTCCGCCGACACAAATGCCTGTTTCACCAGCACCGGGACCGTTTCAATCGGCGCGAACAGGCGGCGTTCCTGAGCAAACTCGTCGATCAGACGGCCCTGACCGGAATAAATGCGGCTGATCGTGGGGGGGGTGTATTGCGCGAGGCTCTCATGGCTCGGCAAATCGCGGCCATACATATAGAACACCGCCCCGACCGTCAGCGCAGCCATTGCGATGCCCATTGTGATAGTCGTGAAGATCCCCCCGAAGAAGGAAAGTATGAATCTGAACATGTGTACCGCCGGCGCGTATCTGCTCTTTTATATAGGCATCATACAAGCTGCTTGGGATGGGGTCAAAACAAGTCGGCGGGGAAAACGCGCGGTAAAGCGCCGCTTTCA
>CAZPXE010000200.1:0-6230 GCA_964590545.1 uncultured Rhodobacterales bacterium
GCGCTTGACGCCCTGCAACTCATCCCCGCCCGCCGGAGCCATGAGCAGAACGAACAGGTCCGACAATTGCGCCGCCACGGTTTCCGACTGCCCAACGCCGACGGTTTCAATCAGCACCACATCAAAGCCAGCCGCTTCGCACAGCGACACCGCCTCGCGCGTGCGCCGCCCAACGCCGCCCAGATGGGTTTGCGAGGGCGAGGGCCGGATAAACGCCTCCGGCACCCGCGACAGGCGGTCCATCCGGGTCTTATCCCCGAGGATCGAGCCGCCCGTCCGCGCCGAAGACGGATCAATCGCCAGCACAGCGACCTTCAGCCCCTGCGCCACCAGCATCATCCCGAAACTCTCAATAAACGTGGATTTTCCCACCCCCGGCGTGCCGGACAGCGCGATCCGCATCGCTTGGCGCTCTTTCGGCAGAGCTTCCAGCAGCGCCAGCGTTTGCGCGCGGTGATCGGCACGTGCGCTTTCCACCAGCGTAATCGCCCGCGCCAGCGCCCGGCGCTCCCCGGCCACAAGCCGCGTTCTAAGATCGTCGATATCCATGCCGCTTGATGGCGCGCGGCTGCGGGCTTGTCCAGTGCTGCCGCGCGGCCTATGCGGGGGTATGGATCTGCCGATTACGGACATTCTGGACGACATCACCGCCGCGCTTGGCCGGGCAGGCCGCGCCGTGGTGCAGGCCCCGCCGGGCGCGGGCAAGACGACGATGGTGCCGCTTCACCTGCTGCCCCATGTGGAGGGCAAGATCGTGATGCTGGAGCCGCGCTGCCTCGCCGCCCGCCACGCGGCCGAGCGGATTGCATCGCTGCATGGCACCGCGCCGGGGGATGTGGTCGGGTATCGGATGCGGGGGGTGTCGAAAACCTCGCGCAACACCCGGATTGAGGTTGTGACCGAAGGCATTCTGACCCGGATGCTGCAATCGGACCCCGACCTACCCGGCATCGGGCTGGTGATCTTTGATGAATTTCACGAACGCTCGCTGGTAGCGGATTTGGGCCTCGCGCTTTGCCTCGAAGTGGCGGGCGCGCTGCGCGATGATCTCAAATTACTGGTCATGTCCGCCACGCTCGACGCGGCCCCGGTCGCCGAATTGATAGATGCCCCCATCCTCACCTCCGAAGGGCGCAGTTTCCCGGTCGACACCCGCTGGCTGGACACCCCGATGGGGCCGGGCCGGTGGGAGCCTGCGTTTCACGACCTTGTCAGCCGCGCCGCGAGCGAGACCACAGGTGGAATCCTCTGCTTCCTGCCCGGCGCGCCGGAAATCAGGCGGGCAGAGGCCGCGTTGAAGGGCCGTGTGGGGCCGGATGTGCAGATCATGCCGCTCTACGGTGCGATGCCCTTCGACGCCCAACGCCGCGCGACCAGCCCCTTGGCCAAAGGGCGCAAGCTGGTGTTGGCCACGTCGATCGCGGAAACCTCACTGACCCTACCCGATATCGAAGTGGTGGTGGATGCAGGCCGCGCCCGGCGCGCGCGCTTCGATCCCGGTTCCGGCATGTCGCAGCTGGTGACAGAACGCGCCTCGCGCGCCGAAGCGACACAGCGCGCGGGCCGCGCAGGCCGGGTTGCTCCGGGGGTGGCCTATCGGCTTTGGGCCAAGGGTGAAGAGGGGGCGTTGCCCGCGTTCCCGCCTGCCGAGATTGAAACCGCCGACCTCGCGCCGCTGGCCCTCGAACTCGCCGCTTGGGGCGCGGCTCCCAACGACCTCGCCTTCCTCACCCAGCCCCATGCAGGCAGCTATGCCGAGGCGCAGGGGCTACTGCGGATGCTGGGCGCGTTGGATGGGGCAGCGCGGATCACCGAGCATGGCAAAGCCCTCGCCGCCCTGCCCCTGCACCCGCGCTTGGGCCACATGCTGCTGACGGCAGGCGCGCAGGCCGCGCCGCTGGCCGCGCTGCTGTCAGACCGCGACCCGCTGCAAGGCCGGGGCGCGGACCTTGCCCTGCGGCTGACTGCGCTGAAGGGACGCGAGCGCACCCCGGCGCTAGAGAGTATCCGCAAAGAGGCCAAACGCCTCGCCACCCTCGCCCGCAAGAGCGCGCAAGAGCCGCTGGAGCCGGGCGAAATGGCCGCCCTCGCCTATCCCGACCGCATCGGGCTGCGCCGCAAGGGCGATGCGCCGCGCTACCTGCTGTCGGGCGGCAAGGGTGCAGAGTTTTCGGATGGCGATGACATGGGCGGGCTGCGGCTGATTGTGGCGACGGACCTGGACGGCGATGGCCGCTCTGCCCGCATCCGCCAAGCCGCGCCGATTTCGGAAAGCGGGCTGCGGGCGCTGTTCGAAGGTCAAATCGCATGGCACCACGACTGCGCATGGTCCCGGCGCGAGAGTCGCGTCGTGGCACGCGCGCAAGAACGGCTCGGCGCGATTGCCCTGAAAGACCAGATTTGGAAAGACGCCCCGCCTGACGCCATCGCCGCCGGGTTTCTGGATGGGGTGCGCGTGCTTGGCCTGCCCACCTCTCGCGCCGCCGAACGCTTCCGGGCGCGGCTGGCCCTGGCCCGCGCGGCGGGCGCAGACCTGCCAGACCTCAGCGATACGGCGCTGATGGATGGGCTGGCGGATTGGCTGCTGCCGCATGTGAGCGGCCTCAAAACTCAAGCAGATTGGAAGCAATTCGACCCGCTCGCCGCCCTGCGCGCAATGCTCGATTACGGGCAAACCCAACTGCTCGATCGCACGGTGCCCGGCAAATTCCGCACGCCTTTGGGGCGCGAGATTGCCGTGGATTACTCCGGTGAGACCCCTCAAATCGAGGTGCGCCTGCAAGAGATGTTCGGCACCACGCGCCACCCAACCGTTGCGGGCCAACCGCTGAAGGTCACGCTGCTCTCCCCCGCTGGCAAGCCCGTCCAGACCACGATGGATATTCCCGGCTTCTGGACCTCTTCTTATGCCGATGTGCGCAAAGATATGCGGGGGCGCTACCCCAAACACCCGTGGCCCGAAGACCCGACCCAAGCCGACCCGACCCTGCGGGCCAAGCCGCGCGGGACGTGACGGGACGTGATCAGAGCGCCATAACCCCCGACATCAGCACAAAGCCTTGCCCGCTCACCCGCACGCCTTCAATCGCATCGCGCGGCCCGAGCACCTCGACCTCCGCCTGACCGGGCCGCCCAAGCCCGTGGCCCTGCTCTGCCACAAATCGCGGCGCGTCGATCAGCCCGTGATGCCACAGATAAGCCGCCATCGCGCCGGTCGCAGAGCCGGTGAACGGGTCCTCTGGCGGGCTCGGCGGGGCGAGAAGCAGACGCGCGAACGTGTCGCCCGCATCCGACGCGCCCTGCAACGTGACCAGAAACGGCTCCATCAGATCGGAGCGGGGCGCGCCAATATGCGCGAAATAGGCAGCAAGTCCGGCGTCATCCAGTGCCGCGCGGCGCAGCGCGCCCTGATCCTTCAAGACCGTGATGCAGAAAGGCAGCCCGGTCGATGTGATCTGCGGGACATGCACGATATCGCTCGCCGGCAGCCCCACCGCCGCCGCGACCACCTCTGCCGGGACCGTCTGGCCGAATTCTGGCGCGTTCTGCACCATCGACACGCGATCCCCCTGCACCTCCACCGGGATCACGCCCGCCAAAGTCTCTAACGTCAGCGGCCCATCCCCGATCAGCTCGCGATGGCGCATCGCGGCCACGGTCGCCAGCGTCGGATGCCCCGCGAAGGGGATTTCGCGGCTGGCAAGGAAGTAGCGCACCCGGATATCGGCCACATCCGACGGCCCGGTGAAGGTACATTCAACCAGCGATGTTTCCTTCACCACGTTCATGCAGGTCGCGTCATCCAAATGCGCCGCCCCGTGCAGCACCGCGCAGCCATTGCCGCCAAACGGCGCGGCCGAGAACGCGTCCACCCAGTCAAATTCAATCGCCATCTTCGCCCCTCTGTGCGTCTTGCCCATAAGCCTGCGCCGCTGCGAAATCCCGGCGCAGCGCTTCGAATTCCGCTTCAAATTCAGCCGCGCTTTGCCCGAATGCGGCCCGAAAGGCCAGCGCCCGGTCCTGCGTTAGGCCAAGCTGCGCGAAATAGTCGAACAGTGCCGCCGTGCCGTGTTTGCGGGCGAGCAGCAGCGCGGCAAAACGGGCGACGCCATAGGCCTCGGCTTCTTTAACGGCATTGCTGGCCTCAAGATCAGACAGCGTCAGGCGGCTGCGGCGTGCCGGGCTTTGCAGATCAAAAAACACAGCCCCCGTCGCATCAGGGCTTTTGCCCTGCACCTTGGCTTCGATGATCTCGGCGCTGCCTTCGATCAGCCAGCCGGGGCCAAGCAGGCGATCACGATTGCCGTTCGGCAGGAGGATGCGGACATCCGGCACCAACTCATATTGCACCTGATGCATCAACTCGTGCCCAATCGTGGGAAGCAAGCCACCGATGGTCACCGCGCGCGCCGCGCCCGGCCAACACACGCCAATCACACCGGGCGTCGCGAAGGCCCCGGCGCGGTGTTTGCCGCAAAACCGCTCCGCCCGGACCCGTCCCGGCGCTTGGCCCAAAGCCATGCGGGCCTGAGCGAACAGCGCGTTCAAAGCCGCTTCATCCCCCGCCCCAATCACCACGATGCGCCCCGCCAGCGGCACGCCCCAATCGTCGGCAAACCGCTTGCGGGACAGGGCCAGCGCGCGGGTAAGCGTGGCGTCATGCTGCCCATCGCTCAGCACCAGATCGCCCTTGGCGGCAGGCCAATGCGCTTGCAGATCTGCGTGGCGCAGCCCCAGCGCGCGGCACCACTGCGCAGCGCTTTTGTCTGTCAGTTTAGGAAGGGAAGCGTCTGAAAATTCGCTGAGATAGTTTTGCGCGCCCGCAACGCCCAGCGCACTGAATTGAGCATCTACGCAGGCCCGCATCTCATCCGCCTGCGCCGCGCAGACCCACAGGGCCGCGCTGACTAAGGCGGCCCCGGCGTTTCGTAAGTGGTTAGTGCACCGCAACCGGCAGCAGGTCATTCTGGCGCGCCAGAACAAAAGCAAGGCGGCGGTCGGCGACCAAGGCAAGCTGCTCGCCATCTTCGGTATGCACCGAATACAGCTGTTCGCGCCCTTCGGCCTGCTCTTGCACATCCTCAGGCAAATCGGCCACGTCCACGGCTTTCACATAAACCGTTTGGCCGGTATCCATTCCGAAATCATATGGTGTGTCCATCTTTTACCCTTTCTGCTCTTTACCCGCGCCTTGGCCCGAGTTGATTTTGATCGTCTGAACAACCGTTTCCGGCTGCGCGCGCGTCAAGTCGACATGCAGCAACCCGTTCTCTAGCTGAGCCTCGCCCACGTCGACGCCCTCGGCAAGCACGAAGCTGCGATGAAACTGCCGCGCAGCGATGCCGCGATGAAGAAATACGCGTTCGCCCACATCGTCGGACTGTCGCCCGCGGATCACAAGCTGGCGATCCTCAACCGTGATCGACAAATCCGATTCGGCAAACCCGGCCACAGCCAGCGTGATGCGGTAAGAATGTTCTGATGTTTGTTCGATGTTGAACGGCGGATAGCCGTCCGAATTCTTGGCAGTGCGTTCCAATAGCCGCTCAAGCTGCTCAAAGCCGAGCATATGCGGATAGGACGCAAGGGTCAGTTTTGTCATCGTTTGGATGTCCTTTGGGTCAAGCGACATATCTGCGCCCGCCCCATTCAGGCAGCGGATGCAGGGTTAATATGGGAGTTAAGCA
The DNA here is from genome assembly GCA_964590545.1 of uncultured Rhodobacterales bacterium. Classification (GTDB taxonomy): domain Bacteria; phylum Pseudomonadota; class Alphaproteobacteria; order Rhodobacterales; family Rhodobacteraceae; genus Aliishimia. The sequence continues at coordinate 5,688 of CAZPXE010000200.1, forward strand.
CCGCCTCCACAAGGCCTATGCCGATGCGCGCGAAGGTCGTATACTGTGCGAGCAACGAGCACCGGAGCAACGAATCCCCAATGAACGCCTATTCAGACCTGTCGATGAAAACAGATGAGGTTTTGCGCGTGGAGTTGGAGGTTTTCCGGCAAGAGCATAGCGACCTTGATGAAGCCATCCGCGTCTTGCAGGACACCGGAACGGCGGATCAGTTGATGATCCAGCGGCTGAAAAAGAAGAAGCTGCAACTCAAAGACCGCATCGCGATGATCGAAGATCGGCTGACACCGGATATCATTGCGTAACGGCTGTTCCCTAAAGTCTAGGGTCAGGACCCTGAGCCGGGCTAAAGCCTGACCGCGGGGTGGCAAGCACGACACCCGTTCGAGGCACTTTATTTCAGCAACTTTGGCGCGACACAAAAAGGGCTGCGCCAAGACCAACCAAAAAGCCAGCCCGGGGGGCGGTCTGGCTTTAGCCCGGCGCCTTTCGCTTGATTCCGGGCCGGGTGCGTTGATGCAAAGCCTCCAACAACCCCAATTG
>CAZPXE010000201.1:0-6214 GCA_964590545.1 uncultured Rhodobacterales bacterium
CCCTTTCGGCGTCTTTTTCTGCGAAAAAGAGCCTGTCGGGTATCGCCCGCCGCTTTGCGGCGGGCTTATGCGTTCGCTTCGCGGATTTTGTCGGCGGCTTCTTTGTCGTAGGTTACGCCGTTGTCTTCGAACATAGTGTCCAACTCGCCCGACAGGGTCATTTCGATGATGATATCGCAGCCGCCCACGAACTCGCCCTTGACGTAGAGCTGCGGGATGGTCGGCCAGTCGGAGAAGTCTTTGATGCCTTGGCGGATCGCATCATCGGCCAGCACGTTCACGTCCGCGAACTCAACGCCCATATAGTTCAATACCCCCGCCACTTTGGACGAAAACCCGCATTGCGGCATGGACTTGGTGCCTTTCATATACAGCACAACGTCATTGGCGGTGTTCATTTCGGAGATTTGGGTGGATGCGTCGCTCATGTCTCAGGCGCCTTTCTGTTTGAATGCACGGTGGTACCGCGCGGCATAGGTTTCGTCGTCGGGCATCGCTTGCACATGGTGCGCGCGGTGTGCCTGTGTCAGGTGTTTGGTGCCGGGCAAAGTGACACGTTCCAGCGCGTCATTTCGGCGGTTTGTGCGGGCCACGGCGTCAAGATCGGTGGCTTCCATACCCAGCGGCACATCGTCTTCAGCCGCATCGCGCTGCGGCTGATAGGCCGTTAGCGGACGGCGCGGGCCGCGCTTGAAAGGATATGTCAGCCAATGCCAGAACACGCGGGTCAGGGCGCCTTGGTGGTCAGTGCAAGGGCGTGCAAATCGCCATGGTTGCCATCCATCTTGCCCTTAAGCGCGGCATAGACCATGCGCTGTTGCTGCACGCGGTTCTTGCCTGCGAAGGAGGCGTCGATCACCTCGGCGGCATAGTGGTTTCCGTCGCCCGCCAGATCAGTGATGGTGATCTTGGCATCGGGGAATTCTGCGCGGATCAGGTCTTCGATTTCCTGCGCTTGCATGGGCATGGGCGGGCTCCGCTTGTTAGCTGCGTTGTGCCAGATGTAGGCCGGGGGCGGTTTGGGTGCAAGCGGGGGATGCAGCGTGAAGGCCCTTGAACCTGCGATGGAGCCGCCGCAGGGTAACCGGTATGGAGCAGACAGTTTTCGATCGCGCGCCGGAACAGGCGCTGGAATGGCACAATACAGGGCGCGGCGTGGCGCTGGCGACGGTGGTGCAGACCTGGGGCAGCGCGCCGCGGCGCGTTGGGGCGCAATTGGTGATCGCCGAAGATGGCGAGATGCAAGGGTCCGTCTCGGGCGGCTGCGTCGAGGGCGCGGTGATGGTTGAGGCGTTGGAAGCGATTGAGGACGGCGGATCGCGGATGCTGACCTATGGGGTTAGCGATAATGACGCCTTTGCCGTGGGTCTGGCTTGCGGCGGTACGATTCGGATTTGGGTCGAGCCCGTGGGTGCAGGGATGCCGGTGGCGTTGCTGGAGGAGTTGGTTGCCAAGCGCACGACGCGGGACGGCGTCGCCTATGTCGTACACACCGAAAGCGGCGCGCGGCATCTGACGCAGGACGGGTTTGAGGCGCGGTTTGCCAAGGACCGCTCTGGCTTTGAAGAGGACGAGGTGACCTTTGTGGGCATCCACAACCCGCCTTTGCGGCTGGCGATTGTGGGCGCGGTACATATCGCACAGGCACTGGTGCCGATGGCGCGGATTTCCGGGTTTGATCCGGTGCTGATCGACCCGCGCGGCGCGTTTGGCTCTGAGGCGCGGTTTCCGGGCGAGACTATTTTAGACGATTGGCCCGATGAGGCGCTTGAGGCTTACGGGTTGGACGCGCGCACTGCCTTGGTGCTGCTGACGCACGACCCGAAGCTGGACGACCCGGCGCTACATATCGCTCTGCGCTCGTCTTGCTTCTATATCGGAGCGCTGGGGTCCACGCGCACCCATGCAAAACGGGTAGAGCGGCTGACGGGCGAAGGCTTCACTGAGGCTGAGATTGCCCGCATTCATGGGCCCGTCGGCTTGGACATCGGCGCGGCCAGCCCGTCGGAGATCGCGGTGTCTATTCTGGCCGAGATGCTGAGCGTGCTGAGGTCACCCGCGTGAGGTTCGGCGAGGTTTTGTTAAGCGAAGCGGAAGGCGCAGTGCTTGCGCATTCTATGGAAGCGAGCAGACGCCCCTATACGCATCAGTTTTCATACCGCATCCCGAAAGGCACGGTGCTGACGCGCGAGCATCTGGAGGATCTGGCCGAGGAAGGCCATCAGCGCATTACGGTCGCACAACTCGAAACCGGTGACATTCCCGAGAACGCCGCGGCAACGGCGCTTGCACAGGCATTGGCGCCGCAAGCCGCTGCGCTCGGGCTGCGCATCGCGAGTCCCGGGGCAGGGCGCGTGAACTTATATGCGGCTCATGCCGGAGTGGTCGGTGTTGATCGCGCCAAAATTGACGCTGTGAATGCTGTCGATCCAATGATCACGATTGCCACCGTGCCGCCGTTTCACCGGGTTGATGCAAACGGCATGATCGCAACAATTAAGATCATCGCTTATTCAGTGACCGGTGCGGCGTTGGAAGCCGCCGCGCAAGACGCGCAAGGTGCGTTGCGGGTTTTACCGCCCGTATATGCTTCAGCCACGTTGATCGAGACAATCACGACGCGCGAAGTTCCACCGGACAAGGGGCGTGCCGCAATGGCGGGCCGGTTGGCGCGGATGGGCATGATGTTGTCTGACCGGGTGATCGTGCCGCATGACACAGAAGCGATTGCCGAGGCGATAAGGTCCGCTCCGGGTGACGTGGTTTTCATCTTAACGGCCTCGGCCACGTCTGATCCGCAGGATGTCGGCCCGGAAGCCTTGCGCCGCGCGGGCGGTCATGTCGAGGCGTTCGGGATGCCGGTTGATCCCGGAAACTTGCTGTTTTTCGGCGATTTGGATGGCAAGCCAGTGATTGGCCTGCCGGGCTGCGCGCGCTCTCCGGCCTTAAACGGAGCCGATTGGGTGTTAGAGCGGCTGATTTGCGGCATCCCGGTCCGTCAGGCTGATATTGCAGCTATGGGGGTGGGCGGTTTGCTTAAGGAAATCCCCACACGCCCGCAGCCGCGACGTTCTGGCGAATAGGGCCGTATGAGACCTTAGTGCTGTTTTTCTCCTGTCGGGCGAATTTCTTGTTCCCATATGTGCAAGGCAATGCTTAACTCCTCGCAAATAGTCATAATAATTCGGGAGGATGACTTATGCGTGTCTCAATGACCGTAAACGGCAAATCTGTCTCGGGAGAGGTTGAGGGGCGCACGCTCCTGGCATCTTTCCTGCGCGACGGGCAGGGGATGACAGGTACCCATGTGGGCTGCGACACCTCGCAATGCGGCGCTTGCGTGGTGCATGTGAATGGTGCGGCGGTGAAATCCTGCACGATGCTTGCGGCCGAAGCCGATGGGGCCGAAGTGGCGACCATCGAAGGTCAGGCCAATGCGGATGGCTCACTGTCTGTGATCCAGCAGGCGTTTCAGGACCATCACGGCCTGCAATGTGGGTTCTGCACGCCGGGCATGGTGATGTCGGCAGCGGCGCTGCTGAAAGAGAACCCCAAGCCCAGCGAGGCCGAAGTGCGCGCCTATCTGGAAGGCAATATTTGCCGCTGCACCGGGTATCACAACATCGTCAAGGCGATCATGGCGGCGTCCGGTCAGGACGTGGCGTCTATCGCGGCTGAATAATAGGCCGCGCCGAGGGCCAGCCCCCGGACCCCCTGAGTGCACTTGGTTAAGTGAAACAGGGGGCCGGGCGCGTGGGTCGCGGCGCTGCATAAGACATTTCAAGACAGAAAGGCGGTGCGGTATTGTCCGCGCTGCCAATCCAAGGGAGGAAAAACATGCCGAAGGATAGTGGCATCGGCGCCAGCCCAAAGCGGCGCGAAGACGTAAGGTTCCTGACAGGGGCCGGGAACTATACCGACGATATCAACCTTGCGGGACAGGCCTATGTCTACTTTCTGCGCTCGGATATCGCGCACGGGGTGATCAAGTCGATTGATACCAGCGCAGCGTCGGCGATGGACGGGGTTGTGCGCGTCTTTACCAGCGCCGATTTCGAAGGCGTTGGCGGGCTGCCTTGCGGCTGGCAGGTGACGGATCGCCATGGCGAGCCGATGCAGGAGCCGGCGCATCCGATCATGGCGCAGGGGAAGGTGCGTCATGTGGGCGAAATCATCGCCGGTGTTGTCGCTGACACTCTGGAGCAGGCCCGCGATGCGGCTGAGGCGATCAGTGTCGATATCGACGATTTGCCCGCTGTGGTCGACATGAAGGCCGCGCTGAACGATGGCGCAACCAAGGTGCATGACGATATCCCAAGCAACCTGTGCTACGATTGGGGCTTTGTGGAAGAGAATAAAGGTGCCGTTGACGACGCCTTCGCAAACGCCGCCCATGTCACCACACTGGAGCTTGTGAACAACCGTCTGGTCGCCAACCCGATGGAGCCGCGCGTCGCCGTGGGCGGTTACACGCGCCATAATGACGAAAGCACGCTGTATACCACGTCGCAAAACCCGCATGTTATCCGCCTGCTTATGGGCGCGTTTGTGCTGGGTATTCCCGAGCATAAGCTGCGTGTGGTTGCCCCCGATGTGGGTGGCGGTTTCGGCACTAAGATTTTCCACTATGCGGAAGAGGCGTTCTGCACCTTTGCGGCCAAGGCCTGCAATCGCGCAGTGAAGTGGACTTCGAGCCGGTCAGAGGCGTTCATGTCGGACGCACATGGGCGAGACCATGTGACCACGATTGAGTTGGCGCTGGATAGCGACAATAACTTCACGGCGATCCGGACTGAAACACATGCGAATATGGGGGCCTATTTGTCCACCTTCGCGCCGTCCGTGCCCACATGGCTGCATGGCACGCTGATGGCGGGGAATTACAAAACTCCGCTGATCTATGTGAATGTGAAGGCCGTCTTCACCAACACCGTGCCGGTCGACGCGTATCGCGGCGCAGGCCGCCCGGAAGCGACGTACCAGTTAGAGCGGGTGATCGACAAAGCATCGCGTGAGCTTGGCGTCGACCCGATCGCCCTGCGCCGCCAGAACTTCATCACCGAATTCCCCTATGCCACGCCGGTAGCCGTCGAATATGACACCGGGGATTACAACGGCACGATGGATAAGCTGGAAGAGATCGCTGATCTGTCCGGGTTCGAGGCACGCCGCAAAGCGTCCGAGGCGAAGGGTATGCTGCGTGGTCTTGGCCTGAACTGCTATATTGAGGCTTGCGGCATCGCGCCGTCGAACCTTGTGGGGCAGCTTGGGGCGCGTGCGGGTCTGTATGAATCCGCCACGGTGCGGGTCAATGCAACGGGCGGTCTGGTCGTGATGACCGGCTCGCATAGCCACGGGCAGGGGCATGAAACCTCGTTCCCGCAGGTGATTGCAGAGATGATCGGCATTGATGAAAGCATGGTCGAGATTGTGCACGGCGACACGGCCAATACGCCGATGGGCATGGGCACGTATGGCTCGCGCTCTATCGCCGTCGGCGGCAGTGCGATGGTGCGGGCAGCTGAGAAGATCATCAACAAGACCAAGAAGATCGCCGCGCATTTGATGGAAGCCGCTGAGGCTGACATTGAATTGAAGGACGGGGCATTCAGCGTCGCGGGCACCGACAAGTCGGTGGCGTGGGGCGATGTCTGTCTGGCCGCTTATGTGCCGCATAACTACCCGCTGGAGGACATTGAGCCCGGTCTGGAAGAAACCGCGTTCTATGACCCCAGCAACTTCACCTACCCTGCGGGCGCCTATGCCTGCGAGGTTGAGCTGGATCCCGATACCGGAAAAGTCACCATCGAGCGCTTTGCAGCGGCGGATGATTTTGGCAACATCATCAATCCGATGATCGTTTCCGGTCAGGTACATGGCGGTCTGGCGCAAGGGATCGGGCAGGCCCTGCTTGAGAACTGCGCTTATGACGAAAACGGCCAGTTGCTGAGTGCGTCTTACATGGACTACGCTATGCCGCGCGCCGATGATGTGCCGTTCTACGATGTGGACCACTCCTCGCAGACGCCTTGTACCCACAACCCGCTTGGGGTGAAGGGCTGCGGTGAAGCGGGGGCCATCGGCTCGCCGCCTGCGGTGGTCAATGCCGTGGTGGATGCGCTGCAATCGGCGGGCAAGGATGTGACGCATATTGATATGCCTCTGACACCTGCGCGCGTCTGGTCGGCCATGAACGGCTAAGGTCAAAGGTTGG
>CAZPXE010000202.1:0-6212 GCA_964590545.1 uncultured Rhodobacterales bacterium
CATGCCGTGCTTTGCGAATATCCCCGGCGGTGGGACACCCTTCCCCAACGAAGGGCGCATATCTGGAAGGATAGCACCAATGGCTACCACACAACCGGCAACGCGGCCGGACACGAAACCTGTCGCCGTACCGGCGAACCCGCGTTTTTCCTCTGGCCCCTGTGCCAAACCCCCCACCTTCTCATTGGATGATCTGTCCGACGCCGCACTTGGCCGCTCGCATCGTGCCGCGATTGGCAAGGACAAGCTGAAAGCCGCGATTGAAGAGACGCGCGCTTTGCTCGGCGTGCCTGCGGACTACAAAATCGGCATCGTGCCCGCCTCGGACACTGGCGCGGTTGAGATGGCCATGTGGTCGCTGCTCGGCGCGCGGCCCTGCACGATGGTTGCATGGGAAAGCTTCGGCGCGGGTTGGGTCACGGATGTGGTCAAACAACTCAAACTCGACGCCGATGTGCGCACCGCTGAATATGGCGAGATCGTGGATATGGCCGCCGTCGATTACGACACCGATGTGGTCTTCACTTGGAACGGCACCACCTCTGGCGTGCGGATGCCCTCGGGCGACGTGATCCCGGCAGACCGGGGCGGGCTGACGATCTGCGATGCAACCTCTGCCGCGTTCGCGATGGACCTGCCGTGGGACAAGCTGGATGTGACGACCTTCTCTTGGCAGAAAGTGCTGGGCGGCGAAGCGGCGCATGGGATGCTGATCCTGAGCCCGCGCGCGGTGGAGCGGCTGGAAAGCTACACGCCCGCTTGGCCCTTGCCGAAAATCTTCCGCCTGACCAAAGGCGGCAAGCTGATTGACGGGATTTTCACCGGCGCGACGATTAACACGCCGTCCATGCTCGCGGTCGAAGATTACCTGAACTGCCTGAAATGGGCGCGCTCTGTCGGCGGGCTGAAAGGCCTGATCGGCCGCGCAGATGCCAACGCGCAAGCGGTCTGGAACTTCTGCGCCGCTCGGGATTGGATCGACAATCTGGCGATGGACCCGGCCACGCGGTCGAATACTTCCGTCTGCGTGAAGTTCACCAACCCGGCGATCACCGATGGCGCGGCCTTTGCCAAAGCCGTGGCGAAGCGGCTTTCGGACGAAAACGTCGCCCTCGACATGGGTGGCTATCGTGACGCGCCTGCCGGGCTGCGGATCTGGTGCGGCGGCACGGTTGAAACCTCAGACATCGAAGCGATGCTGCCATGGCTCGACTGGGCCTATGCCGCTGAGCTTGAAGCGATTTCTGAAGCGGCTTGAGGTGGCGGCGGGGTGAACCCCGCCCTACCGAGCTCCCCATATGTAGGGCGGGGTTCACCCCGCCGTTCCCTCAAAGGACATACCAAATGCCCAAAGTACTCATTTCCGACAAGCTCTCTGAAGCCGCCGTGCAAATCTTCCGCGACCGCGGAATTGATGTCGATTTCCAGCCCGATCTGGGCAAGGACAAAGACAAGCTACTCGAAGTGATCAGCCAATATGACGGCCTCGCCATCCGCTCTGCCACAAAGGTCACGGAAAAGATCATCGCCGCTGCCGACAATCTGAAAGTCATTGGCCGCGCTGGGATTGGCACCGACAATATCGACAAGGATGCCGCTTCCAAGAAGGGCATCATCGTGATGAACACGCCCTTCGGCAACATGATCACCACCGCCGAGCACGCGATTGCGATGATGTTCGCCGTGGCGCGTCAAATCCCCGAAGCCAGCGCCTCGACCCATGCCGGTAAGTGGGAGAAGTCCAAATTCATGGGCGTCGAGCTGACCGGTAAGACCCTTGGCGTCATCGGTGCAGGCAATATCGGTGGCATCGTTTGCGACCGCGCGCGCGGGCTGAAGATGAAAGTGATCGCCTATGATCCCTTCCTGAGCGAAGAAAAGGCCGACAAGATGGGTATCGAGAAGGTCGAGTTGGAAGACCTGTTGCCGCGCGCCGACTTCATCACGCTGCACGTTCCGGCCACCGATCAGACGCGCGGCATGATCAACGCCGCTGCAATCGCCAAGATGAAAAAAGGTGTGCGCATCGTTAACTGTGCACGCGGCGGTCTGGTGGACGAGGATGCTCTGGCCGAAGCGCTCAAGTCCGGCCACGTGGCGGGCGCGGCGTTTGACGTGTTTTCCGAAGAACCCGCCAAGGAAAACGCCCTGTTCAACCTGCCCAACGTAGTCTGCACACCGCACCTTGGCGCGGCGACCACCGAAGCACAGGAAAACGTAGCCCTGCAAGTGGCCGAGCAAATGGCGAACTACCTGCTCGACGGTGCGGTCGAAAACGCGCTGAACATGCCGTCGATGACTGCCGAAGAAGCCAAAGTCATGGGGCCGTGGGTCAATCTCGCCAGCCATGTCGGCAGCTTCATCGGGCAACTCACCGACGAGCCAATCAAAGCGATCAACATCCTCTATGACGGCTCCGTCGCGGATACGAACCTTGAGGCGCTGAACTGCTCTGTCGTCGCAGGCATCATGACCCGCGTGAACCCGGACGTGAACATGGTCTCAGCCCCCGTCATCGCCAAGGACAAGGGCATCAAGATCAGCACCACCAAGCAGGACAAGTCCGGCGCGTTTGAAGGGTACATCAAAGTCACCGTTGTCACCGACAAGCGCGAGCGTTCGATTGCGGGCACCGTATTCAGCGACGGCAAACCACGCTTCATCCAGATCAAAGGCATCAATATCGACGCCGAGATTGGCCAGCATATGCTGTACACCACCAACGAAGATGTTCCCGGCATCATCGGCCTTTTGGGCAACACGATGGGCAAGAACGGCGTGAACATCGCGAACTTCACGCTGGGCCGGTCCGATGTGGGCGGCGAAGCAATCGCGCTTCTCTATGTGGATAACCCCATCCCAACGGACGTTTTGGCAGCACTTGAGACGACGGGTATGTTCCAACAGGTCAAACCGCTCGAATTCAACGTAGCCTAGGCTTGCGAATCCTGCGAAACTGATTACGTGCCGTTCATTAGGACGGCACGTTTTCATTTGGGGAATTTGATGGCCAAGGCGATTTATGCCGTGGGCGATATCCACGGTCAGAGCGCGAAGCTGACGCGCGCGCTGGACTTTATCGAAACGGATGGCGGCAAGGATGCGCAGGTGGTGTTCCTTGGCGATTACACCGACCGTGGGCCAGACAGCCGCGGCGTACTCGACACGCTTGTCACCGGGCAGGCTGAGGGGCGCAACTGGACCTTTCTGCTTGGCAATCACGACCAGATGTTCTGGATGTTCATGCAGCACCCGCCGCAGCATGACCCCTATTTGATGGCAGAGCTGTCGTGGCTTCATCCACGCCTTGGCGGCGACACAACGCTGGGCTCTTATGGCGTCGAAGCCAAAGGCAATCGCCGCGTCAAAGACATTCACGCCGAAGCCGTTGAGGCCGTTCCGCAAGCGCATATCGACTTTCTGGAATCGCTCACGCTCAGCTATGAGACTGACGCGCTGTTCTTCGCTCATGCCGGTATCCGGCCAGAGGTTCCTTTGGCTGAGCAAACGCAAGAGGACCTGATCTGGATTCGGCAAGAGTTTCACATGCATCAGATGCCACATCCAAAGCTCATCGTGCACGGGCACACACCGGTTGATGCTGCAACCCACTATGGAAACCGCATTAACCTCGATACTGGAGCGGGATATGGGCATGGTTTGTCAGTTGCCGTGTTCGACGAAGATCGTTGCGCGCTGCTGACGCCTGATGGGAGAACCGCGCTGGAGCCCGTTTTCGCCTGACTTGCGACCCCGAGTGTGAAGACTAGCTTTGTCTCATGCGCCCCGATCTGCCACCCCTCGCCCTCTCCATCCGCCAGCCTTGGGCTTGGGCCATCGTCGCGGGCCACAAACCCATCGAGAACCGCAGCGCAGGGTCCATCCGCGCTGGGAACATGGGCTTGGGCCGGATCTGTATCCACGCCGCGACAGGGCTGAAACAGGACGAGTTTCAATGGGGACATTGGCGGCTTGGCAAACACGGTGTCGCCTGCCCCCGCCCCGAAACGCTGCTGCGCGGCGCGATCATCGGGACGGTGGATGTGGTCGACATCATCGACCGTTCTGACAATGAGTGGTTCGGTGGCCAGATGGGCCTTGTTCTGGAAAACGCGACGCCCACAGACCCAATCCCCGCCAAAGGCGCTTTGGGCTATTTCGCGTGGGAAGAAGCGGGAGACTTCGCGCCAGTCCTGCCGTGGATGCGCGCCTTCGATCCTATGACCGCAATGCAAGAGGCTCCCTCCCTCTTCGACGACCTGCCGCTCAGCTTCAAAGACACGCCCACACGCCCCGGTCGCAAAGACGCAGCGTCAAAGTAGCCAAGCACTCGGCAATCCGATTTTGGCTAGGCTAACCTCGGACAGCACAGCAAAAGGGCATCATCATGGATCAGGACATCGTCATCCTCAGCGGCGCGCGCACCGCCATCGGCACATTTGGCGGCGCACTGGCTGCGACACCGCCCAGCGCCCTTGCCGCGACGGCCAGCAAGGCCGCGATGGAGCGGGCAGGCGTCGAAGGCGGCCAGATCGGCCATGTGATGTTCGGCCATGTCATCAACACCGAGCCGCGCGATATGTACCTGTCGCGCATCGCTGCGATGGATGCGGGCGTGCCGGATGCTGTGCCCGCAATGAACGTCAACCGCCTGTGCGGTTCAGGCGCGCAGGCCGTAGTGTCGGGCGTTCAGGCTCTGGCGCTTGGTGATGCCGAGTTCGCTTTGGTCGGCGGCGCGGAAAACATGTCGCGCAGCCCCTTCATCATCCCGAACCAGCGCTGGGGCGCGAAGATGGGCGATGTGAAGACGCTCGACATGATGCTGGGCGCGCTGAACTGCCCCTTTGGCACTGGCCATATGGGTGTAACGGCCGAGAATGTCGCCGCCGAACACCAGATCAGCCGCGAAGACCAAGACGCCTTCGCCCTCGCCAGCCAAACCCGCGCCGCCACGGCCATCGCGGAAGGTCGCTTTGCCGAGCAAATCGTGCCCGTCGAGGTGAAAGTGAAGCGCGATCTGGTGCCCTTCGAGACCGACGAACATCCCAAAGACACCGATGCCGCCACCCTCGCCGGTCTTCGGCCAGTGTTCCAAAAGGATGGCAGCGTCACAGCGGGCAATGCCAGCGGCATCAATGACGGCGCGGCGGCGATCGTGCTGTCCACCGCAAAAGCAGCAGACGCGGCGGGCCTGAAACCCAAAGCCCGCATCCTCGGCTATGCCCATGCAGGCGTTCGCCCCGAAGTAATGGGCATCGGCCCAGTCCCGGCTGTGCAAAACCTGATGGCGCGCACCGGCCTGACTATCGCCGATTTCGACGTGATCGAAAGCAACGAAGCCTTCGCGGCGCAGGCGCTGGCAGTGAACAAGGAACTCGGCCTCGATCCGGCCAAGGTGAACCCCAATGGCGGGGCCATCGCACTCGGTCACCCGGTCGGCGCGACAGGAGCGATCATCACGATCAAAGCGCTGTATGAATTGGAGCGGGTGCAGGGCCGCAAAGCCCTCATCACTATGTGCATCGGCGGCGGGCAAGGGATCGCCCTCGCCATCGAGCGGCTTTAGTCGAGAAGCGTCAGGACGATCAGCACCAACGAGATACTGGAAAGGCTGCTGAAAAACGCCGTGAGCAGTATCCAACGCCAGAACGGCTGGCGGCGCGGTTGTACGTCTGTCGCTTGCCGGATCAGCGCGCTTTCCACCAGACGCGGTAGGCGCGGGCCAAATCGCGTCAACACACGCGCGGTCTTTGCCAAGTCGGACAGAACCGCCTTCGGCCCGATGCTTTGCTGGATGTAGCCCGACACAATCGGGCTTGCGACCTCCCAGATATTGATCTGGTTGTTGAGCGAACGTGCCACCCCTTCCACAACCACCATGGTGCGTTGCAACAGGATCAACTCCGTCCGCGTCTCCATCCCGAAACGCTCTGTTACTTCAAACAGATAGCTTAGAAGCCGCCCCATCGATATCTTCGACGCATCCATCCCGAAAATCGGATCGCCCACGGCACGCAGCGCGCGCGCAAACTCATCCACATCGCGGTCGGCGGGAACATACCCGGCCTCAAAATGCACCTCGGCGACGCGCTTGTAATCCTGTCGGATGAAGCCAAAGAGGATCTCGGCATAGACCCGGCGGGTATACTCGTCGATATGGCCCATGATCCCGAAATCATAGGCGATGATATCCCCATTGGGCGCGACCTTCA
>CAZPXE010000203.1:0-6204 GCA_964590545.1 uncultured Rhodobacterales bacterium
GCAGTATTGCCAGCACTTGACGCAATGGGAGCGGGACACGACGCTCGACTGTTGACCCACAAGGTCAGCTTGGACCAGCCCCCACACACGGTATTTTAGTCTGGGCCTGCCCCCACACACGGTATTTTAGAGGGGGCCTGCCCCCACACACGGTATTTTATTGGGGGCCAGCCCCCACACCCCCGGGAGTTTACCCAGCCAAGCGAAGACAAAAGCGCCGCGCCCAGCTTCGCTTGGCGGGGTAAACTCCCCCCGGAGGGCCGGTTTGCAAAACGCAGGGCGGCCAAAGGGTTGTTGACGGCATAGGCGCTCTGATTTAGGACGCGGGTTATCTTCGGCGGGTATGGTGAAATGGTATCATAAGAGCCTTCCAAGCTTAAGGTGCGGGTTCGATTCCCGCTACCCGCTCCAAGAACACATCCCGACACGGAAACGCGCATTGCCACTGCAAGTGGCATAGCGTTCTGACCCCTTGACCCTAGGCCGCGCGCCCTCCAAGACTGCCGCACCAAATTGACTGGGTGCGTGATGTCTCAAGGTTCGAACGAGGAACGGGAAAAGTCCAAGCAGATCGGGGTGCTGTCGGCACTGTGGCCGTTCATGCGGCCCTATCGTGCATTGATGGCGGCGGCGCTGGCGGCGCTGGTGTTTACGGCGATGGTGTCGCTGACGCTGCCCTTGGCTGTGCGCCGGGTGGTGGACCATTTCGAGGCGGGGGATGACCGCATCCTTGACCAGTATTTCGGCGCGGCTCTGGCGATTGCTGCCGTGCTCGCGCTTGGCACCGGCCTGCGCTACTTGCTGGTGACGCGCTTTGGCGAGCGGGTGGTGGCCGATATGCGCAAGGCCGTGTTTGACCGGGTGATTGGCCTCTCGCCTGCTTTTTATGAAAACGTGATGACCGGCGAGGTGCTGTCGCGGATCACAACAGATACCACGTTGATTCAGTCTGTCATTGGCTCGTCGGTGTCCATCGCCCTGCGCAACATCCTGATCTTCATCGGCGGGCTGGTCCTGATGCTGCTCACCTCGCCCAAGCTGACCGCGATGGTGCTGCTGATTGTGCCTGCGGTGATCGTCCCGATCCTCGTCCTTGGTCGCCGCCTGCGCAAGATCAGCCGCGAGAACCAGGACTTGATCGCTGCGTCATCGGGCAACGCCTCCGAAGCGCTGCTGTCGGTGCAAACCGTGCAGGCGTTTACCCATGAAGGGGCCAGCCGCGCCCAGTTTGGTGAGGTCACCGAACAAAGCTATATTTCCGCCAAAAAGCGCGTGAACACACGCGCGCTGCTGACGGTCATCATCATCTTTCTGGTGTTCACTGGCATCGTTGGCGTGCTTTGGATCGGCGCGCGTGATGTGCGGGCGGGGGACATGACCACGGGCACGCTGATCCAGTTCGTGATCTATTCGGTGATGGTTGCGGGCGGCGTCGCGGCGTTGTCAGAAATCTGGAGCGAGTTGCAACGCGCTGCCGGGGCCACCGAACGGCTCGTGGAGCTTCTAAGCACCGAAGACAGCGTACAGGACCCCAGCGCCCCCGCGAGTCTCGCGCGTCCGGTGCGCGGCGAGATCGCGTTTGAAGATGTGCAATTCTCTTACCCGTCGCGGCCTGAAACGCAGGCGCTTGATGGCGTGTCGATTCACATTGCGCCGGGTGAAACTGTCGCCTTTGTCGGGCCCTCTGGCGCGGGGAAAACGACGATCATTCAGCTGATCCAGCGCTTTTATGACCCGCAATCCGGTTCGATCCGGCTGGATGGGATAAACATTGCCGACCTCACCCGCGAGGATTTCCGGCGCGAGATTGCGCTGGTGCCGCAGGACCCGGTCATCTTCGCCACCTCTGCCCGCGAGAATATCCGCTTTGGCCGTCCAGAGGCCAGCGATGCCGAGGTGGAGGCTGCCGCCGAGGCCGCTGCGGCGCATGAGTTTATCACCAAGCTCCCCGATGGCTATGACAGCGAAGTGGGCGAGCGCGGCGTGATGCTTTCGGGCGGGCAGAAACAGCGCATTGCCATCGCCCGCGCCATCCTGCGCGACGCGCCGATCCTGCTGCTGGACGAAGCGACATCTGCCCTTGACGCGGAATCCGAGCGCGCGGTGCAGGATGCGGTTGATACCCTCGCGCAGGGGCGCACGACGCTGATCGTGGCGCACCGTTTGGCCACCGTGAAGAAGGCCGACCGCATCGTCGTCATGGACCAAGGCAGGGTTGTCGCCACGGGCGCACATGATGCGCTGGTCGCCGAGGGCGGCCTGTATGCACGGCTCGCGCGGTTGCAATTTACCGATGGAATGGCGGCTGAATAGGCCTTCGCGACAAGGCAAAACTCAACGATCCAAACAGATGGCTTCCTTTGCGTCAGCCCAAGGGGAGAATGCGCGTTCTATTCCCCTGAATTAACCTTACGTAACTTGAAATACGCGCCTTACTGGTTGAGCCAGCAGATCAATGTGCCAACCATACGGTTGTCTGCGGGGGGTGTTGATGAGTTCCCCAAGTAACTATTCCCCGCAGATAACCACTTGTTCGCTCGCTCTTTTCTCGCCAAGTTACGTGTATTGGTTAACAGGAGGGTTGAACCCATGGGTTTGTGGAGCTTTGTCAAAGACAGCGGTAAGAAAATTTTTGGTGGTGGTGATGAGCCGGAGCCAGAAGCGTTGAAGAAAGAGATTGCGGATTTGGGACTGGACGCCAGCGGTGTGGAAATCTCCGTCGAAGGCGACACGGTCAAGCTGGAAGGCGCAGCCGCCAGCGATGAGATCAAGGAAAAGTTGATCCTCGCGGTTGGCAATGTGGACGGGGTCGGCGCGGTCGAGGATTCGACCAGCGGCGGCGGCACCGAGCCTGTCTTCCACACGGTCGAAAAGGGCGACACGCTTTGGGCGGTTGCCGAAAAGACCATGGGCAATGGCAGCAAGTATACCGAGATTTTCGAGGCCAACCGCCCGATGCTCTCGCATCCGGACAAAATCTATCCGGGTCAGATGCTGCGCATCCCGCAGGCCTAATTCCGGGTCGAAGTTCTGAAAGCCCCTCGCCATCGCGGGGGGCTTTTGCTTTATGGGGGCTATGGAGCGCCCCATTCTGTATACCTTTCGCCGCTGCCCCTATGCGATGCGCGCCCGGCTTGCGCTGCATGTCAGCGCGCAGCAGGTGGAGCTGCGCGAAATCGTCCTGCGCGACAAGCCCGCCGCGTTTCTGGAAGCTTCGGCCAGCGCCACGGTGCCATGTCTTGTGACGCCACAAGAGGTGATTGACGAAAGCTTCGACGTGATGCTTTGGGCGCTGCGCCGAAATGATCCCGAAGGGTGGCTGGAGATGCCCGATGAGGGCTTCGGGTGGATTACCCGCTGCGATGGCCCGTTCAAACACGCGCTGGACCGCACCAAATACGCGACCCGCTACCCGCACGAAGACCCGGATACGCACCGCGCTGAAGCGGCGCGGTTTCTGAGTGACCTCGACGCGGCCATGGGCGCGTGGCTCTTTGAGCAACCAACGCTCGCTGATATGGCCATGCTGCCCTTCATCCGCCAATTCGCCTTTATCGACAAAGCGTGGTTCGACGCCCAACCTTGGGCGCGGCTGCAAACTTGGCTGGATCGGTTCCTGACATCGGAGCGCTTCGCCGCCATCATGCACAAATACCCCAAATGGCAGCCGGGCGATGCGTCCACAGCTTTCCCATCCCCATACTGACGCCGCGTTTCGCCCCCGTGCCCAAACGTAAATCCCTGCTCAAAAACTTGCGAAATTCTCCATTCGCCTCCATCTTGGCGCGTAAGAGGAAAGTTGAGAGGCCGAAAACGGCCCCACATGCCAATTGGGAGGAGAACACCATGGCCTATGCCGGGTTCGAAGACAGAAGTGCCATTGAAGCGGAAGGCCCGTGGGAAAACCGTGATCTGCCGGTCACGCTCTACCAGATGCTGAGCGAGACCACCGCGAAATTCCCGAACCACGATGCGGTCAGTTATCAGATTTTCTCTGGTCCCACCGACAAGGCCGAAACCCTTACATGGTCGGCGCTGAAGGACCGGGTCACGCAAGCTGCGAACCTGTTCCGCTCGCTCGGTGTGGGCGAAAATGACGTGGTCGCCTATGTGCTGCCCAACGCCAATGAGACGTTGTTTACCGTGCTTGGCGGATCGGTCGCGGGCATCGCCAACCCGATCAACCCGCTGCTCGAGCCCGAACAAATCGGCTCGATCCTGCGGGAAACGAATGCGAAGGTCGTCGTCACGCTCAAGCCCTTCCCGAAAACGGATGTGGCCGAGAAGACCGCCGAAGCCGTACGTCACGCGCCGAACGTGCAAACCGTTCTGGAAGTTGACCTGCTGCGCTATCTCACGCCGCCGAAATCGTGGATCGTGCCCTTCATCCGTCCCAAACTGTCCGGCCCGAAACATGCCGAATACAAGGACTTCACGAAGGAATTGGCGAAGCAGCCGACAACTTTGCAATTCGCGGACAGCACCGAGGACCGCGTTTGCTGCTATTTCCACACTGGCGGCACGACAGGCATGCCCAAGGTTGCGCAGCACAAATATTCCGGGCTGATCTACAATGGCTGGGTCGGCAACACCGTGCTGCTGAGCGAAGAAGACAACCTGCTCTGCCCGCTCCCGCTGTTCCATGTGATGGCGGTGCATGTGATCCTGATGGGCGCTGTCGCCTCGGGTGCCCATGTCATCTTCCCCACGCCGCAAGGCTATCGGGGCGAGGGGGTTTTCGACAATATCTGGAAGCTGGTGGAGCGGTGGAAAATCACCTTCGTCGTCTCCGTGCCCACTGCGCTTGCCGCGATGATGCAGCGCCCGATTGATGCGGATATCTCCAGCGTGAAAACCGCCTTTTCCGGCTCGGCCCCATTGCCCAAGGAACTGTTCAAACGGTTCGAGGAAAGCACTGGCATGACCATCGTGGAAGGCTATGGCATGACCGAGGCGACCTGCCTTGTGTCGGGCAACCCGGTCGATGGCGAGAAGAAAATCGGCTCCATCGGGATCCCGTTCCCCTATACGGATGTCAAAATCGTCAAGCAGACCAACAATGGCCCGCTCGAATGCGGCACCGATGAGATCGGTGAGATTTGCATCGCCAATCCCGGCGTTTATGTGGGCCACACCTATACCGAAGCCGAAAAGAACGCCGATCTGTTCTATGCTGGCACCCATCTGCGCTCTGGCGATCTGGGCCGGGTGGACGAGGATGGCTATCTGTGGATCACGGGCCGCGCCAAGGATTTGATCATTCGCGGCGGCCACAATATCGACCCCGCCGAGATCGAAGAGGCGCTGCTTGGCCATGAAGCGGTCGCCTTTGCGGGCGCAATCGGACAGCCCGACCAGCACGCGGGCGAGGTGCCTTGCGCCTTTGTCGAACTGGTGGAAGGCGCGACCGCGACCACGGAAGAGTTGCTGGAATTTTGCAAATTGCATGTCCATGAACGCGCGGCGCAGCCCAAGCACATGACCATCATGGATGAGTTGCCGAAAACCGCCGTCGGTAAAATCTTCAAACCCGACCTGCGCAAAGATGCGATCACCCGCATCTTCAACGAAACGCTCGAAGGGGCGGGCCATGCTGCGCGCGTCACATCGGTGATTGACGACAAGAAGCGCGGGCTCGTGGCGCAGGTGGAACTCAACGGCGCGGATGAAGGCACCGTGGATGGGTTGCTCGGCAATTTCCCGAATAAGTGGGAGGTCGCAGGCGCGGCGCAAATGGCTGCCGAATAATGGCGACGGATTATGACGCATTGCTCGATGATGAGGTGAAAGCCTATCTCGCGCGGTGCGACGCGCTTTATCCGCCGGACGCGGTCACGCTCGATATCGCCGGGCAACGCCGCGTCTATGATGCCATGTGCGCCGATTTTGACGTGGGCCGCCCGGACGGGGTGACGGTCACGGACGCGCCGTGGGCAGGCACGCCCTGCCGCCGGTATGAATCTGGCGCGCCATCTGCCACCGTTGTCTATTACCACGGCGGCGGCTTCGTTGTTGGCGGGCTGGACAGCCATGACAGCATCTGCGCCGAAATCTGCGCGAATACGGGCCTGCGGGTGGTGGCTGTGGACTACCCGCTCGCGCCGGAACACACCTATCCCGAAGACTTCGACGCTGCGCTTGCAGCTTTTCAAGCTATCGCAGCGGCCTTCGACGGTCCGGTTCTAGTCTGTGGTGACAGCGCAG
>CAZPXE010000204.1:0-6177 GCA_964590545.1 uncultured Rhodobacterales bacterium
GTGCGTCGATCCGCCTGATCACAGATGGCGACGTCGCAGGTGTGATGCATTGCGCCGACCCCGCGACCGGGATCGACATGTATATGGGCCTTGGCGGCGCGCCCGAAGGGGTGCTGGCGGCCGCGGCGCTGAAATGCATGGGCGGACAGATGTGGGGCCGCCTGACGTTCCGCAATGATGACGAACGGGGCCGAGCGGCCAAGGCCGGGATCACTGATCTGGACAAGATCTACAGCCGCGATGAGATGTGCACATCTGACGTGATCTTCGCCGCCACTGGCGTCACCGGCGGCACGCTGCTGCCCGGCATCAAGCGTGAGCCCGGCTGGGTGACTTGCGAGACGCTGCTGATGCGCTCGAAAACCGGGTCCGTGCGGCGGATGAACTACAAAACGCCGGTCTAATCTGCGATGTGGCGCGAGGCTCTGTGTTGGCTGGGCCTCGCCTGCGCGCCGGAACCGTTTGACGTGCAGCCGGATGTCTCAGCCGCGACGATCCTGAACCTGTTGGTGCAGACCGAAGCGCGCGCAGATCGGATGGCACCGGCTTTTGGCGCGCTATACGAAGATGTGAACGTGACGCTGGAGTCTACGCATCCGGCCAGCGGTCTTCATTCGGTGATCTTCCGCCTTGGTCGCGGTGGGCAAGAGCGGGCAACCTTGCGCTGCGACACTGCGAGCGCAGCTGAGCAGATGGAGAAAAGCCCCAGCTGGAGCGCCCTTCTTTCCGGCGACATGCTGGCCGCAGCGACTGCGCCTTGGGCCGACAAACAAACCCGTCGCAGCATGTGCCTGTTCACCTATCTGGATGGCGCGGAAAAGACCAAAGCCTTTCACCAACAGGCCGAAATCTGGGCCGAGCATGAATTGGGCCCGCTCACCGCCGATCCTGCGCCCGGCATGCCGGACCAGCGGAGCGCGCATGACACGGGAAAGAAGACCTACATCGCGCTGACCCACGGCGGGTTGGAACAGGTTTCACATGCCGTGATCAGACTGCGGATGGATGTGTTTTCCCAGTGAACACGTTTGGAGCGCGCCTGCGGGCGCGCGCGGAGGCGCTGCCTCCACACCTCCGAAGTATTTGAGACCCGAAGAAGCACAGGGCGTCGGGCGACGGGTGGTTTTCTGTGGATAGGTTGCGGCGCGGGCTAGCGGGATGGTCGGCCACCGTATAGAGTGGCCCTATGAACAGTCACCCCAATATGTTGCATGCGCCTGCGTTTCTGAATGTCGAAAGCTCTCTGACTGGGCGGCGTTGGGTCGCGCCTGCGATAGAGGTGGACCGGGCTGCCGAAGCGATGGCGCAGCAGACCGCCCTGCCCCGGCCCGTCTGTCAGGTGCTGGCGCGGCGGGGCGTTACGGCGCAGGACGCGCCGGGGTTTCTGGCGCCTGCTTTGCGGGATTTGCTGCCCGATCCAAGGTCTTTGAAGGATATGGAAAGGGCGGCGGCGCGGCTGCTGAATGCTGTGCGCACGCGCGAGCGGATTGCGGTCTTTGCCGATTATGACGTGGATGGCGGGGCCTCGGCGGCGCAATTGATCGTCTGGCTGCGGGAGTTTGGCCTGCGCGCAACGCTTTATATCCCCGACCGGATTGATGAGGGCTATGGCCCGAACGAAGAGGCGATGGCGGGGTTGGCCGCGGAGCATGATCTGATCCTTTGCGTCGATTGCGGCACGCTGTCCCATGGTCCATTGGCGGCGGCGCAGGGCGCGGATGTGGTTGTGCTGGATCATCATTTGGGCGGCGAGACACTGCCCCCGGCCCATGCCATCGTGAACCCGAACCGACAGGATGAGAGTGGCGATCTGGGGCATCTTTGCGCGGCGGCTGTTGTGTTCCTGTTGCTGGTGGAGGCCGGGCGGCAGCTCCGCGAGGCAGGCGAGCAAACCCCTGACCTGATGGGGTTTCTTGATCTGGTTGGGTTGGCGACCGTGGCAGATGTGGCCCAGCTGATCGGCGTAAATCGCGCCTTTGTGCGGCAAGGGCTGAAGGTCATGGCGCGGCGCGACCGGGTCGGGCTGGTGGCGCTGAGCGATGCAGCGCGGATTGATACGCAGCCCAGTTCTTATCACCTTGGCTTCGTGCTGGGACCGCGCGTCAATGCGGGCGGGCGGATTGGTGCGGCGGATTTAGGCGCGCGGTTGCTGGCGACGGACGATCCAAGCGAGGCGAGCGCGCTGGCCGCGCGGCTGGATGAGCTGAACACAGAGCGCCGCGATATCGAAGCCGCCGTGCGCGCCGCTGCGTTGGCGCAGGCAGAGGAGCGCGGGCTTGATGCGCCGCTGGTCTGGGCCGCAGGCGAGGGCTGGCATCCGGGTGTCGTTGGCATCGTGGCGTCCCGGCTGAAAGAGGCGGCGGGGCGTCCGGCAATCGTGATCGGGTTGGAAGATGGCATGGGCAAGGGCTCGGGCCGATCCGTGTCGGGTATCGACCTCGGTTCCGCGATTCAGCGGCTGGCGGGCGAAGGGCTGCTGGTCAAGGGCGGCGGGCATAAGATGGCGGCGGGCCTGACCGTTGAGGAAGGCAAACTAGACGAGGCGATGGCGCGCCTGTCGGACCTGTTGGCGCGGCAGGGGGCGGGTGATCTCGGCCCGGCTGATTTGCGCCTTGACGGGATGCTGATGCCCGGAGCGGCGACGCTTGATCTGGTGGAAACTCTGGATCAGGCCGGACCTTATGGTTCAGGCGCGCCGGGGCCGCGATTTGCCTTTGCCGATTGCAAAATCCTGCATGCGCGGCGCGTTGGAGAGAGCCATTTGAAGGTCAGTTTCAGCGACGGGATCGGCCCGAAACTCGACGCGATTTGCTTTGGGGCCTATGACGGCCCGCTTGGCCCCGCGCTGGAGCAGCATGGCGGTGCGCGCTTCCATCTGGCGGGGCGGCTGGACGTGAATAGCTGGCAGGGGCGGCAGTCGGTGCAGTTGCGGCTGGAGGATGCGGCGCGGGCGTGATGTGCGCCGGGTAAGCTGCGGCGAAAAAATCCGCGCTGCCCCAAGAAATTCTATCAATTTTCCACTTGCACCGCACGGCCCTACGTCCTAAATCACCGCTCACGACACTTTGTGTCCCGTTCGTCTATCGGTTAGGACGCCAGGTTTTCAACCTGGAAAGAGGGGTTCGATTCCCCTACGGGATGCCACTTTCTCCCCCTGCTCCGGTTTGATCGCGCTTTGACTAAGCGTTGTACTTCAATCCATCGAAAATCCGCGCGCGCGCAGGTATGCGCCGAAATCAGCCCGTTCTGATTCCGAATACTGGCGCGCTTTGTCTTCCGACCAGCCATAACTATCGCTTTCGCCAAACCGTGCGGTAAATCGTTGCGCCCCATAGGGTTGCGCGGCGGCGCGGGCTTGGTCGTAGTTGCTGACCGCCTGTCGCAACCCGTCTTCTGAATACCGATCCACATGGGTCGTGACCGAGAGCGGCAGGCGCATGGACACCAGTGGCGGCGCGGCAGGGTATCCAAAAGCCAGCCCGGCGAAGGGGAAGACGTGATCCGGCAGGCCAAGCAGGTCTGACACTGCCGCCGCCTCATTCCGCACCGCGCTGATCGGGCACGCGCCAAGGCCGAGGGTTTCGGCAGCGGCGATGAAGGCTCCCAGAGCGATGGCGGCGTCGGCGGCGGCGTTGATCACCGCGTCAAGGTGGTCATTGGCGAACGGGATTGCGTGCCACTCATGCAGCAATCGTTGGCGGCGATTGTTGCCGCAGAATACCGCCAGCATCGGCGCATCGGCCACCCAGCCCTGCCCCGGCACCAGCGCAGCAAGCGCCTTACGTTGGGCCGGGTCTTGCAGCAGGATGATGTCGCGCTGTTGCAGATCGCTCTTGGTGGGCGACGCGAGGGCGGCGGCGCAGAGCAGGTCGAGGGTTTCGCGCGGCACGGGCTGATCGGTGAAGGCGCGGCAGGACCCCCGGGTCAGCATCTTTGCAAGCGCACCTGCTTCCGGCGGCGTGGCGGGGGCGTCAGAGAAGCGGGCGTGAAGGGCAGCGGTGATATCTGGTTTTGTCATCTGAGCTTACAATAACCGTAAGAATTTATCGCGTTTGTTAAGGTGCGCTATCGGTTATAGTTTGCCACGCCTCATCCCAAAAGGAAACGCGCGCTGATGGCCAGCCAGACCCTTTCCGTGACAATCACCCGTAGCGGCGACGCGCAGGACCAGTTCGAGGTACCGCAGCATGATAGCCAAACGGTTCTCGACGTGGTGTCGTGGATACAGCAGCACGCGGACCCGACGCTGAGTTATCGTTTCGCCTGTCGTGTCGGCATGTGCGGCTCGTGCGCGATGATGGTGAACGGGGTGCCGCGCTGGACCTGCCGGACGCATATCTCAAAAGTTGTCGAAGGGGGCGCGGTGCATATTGCGCCCTTGCGGAACCTGCCTGTTATCAAAGACTTGGCGGTTGATATGGATCCGTTTTTCGACAAGTGGATCGGAGCGGAGGGCGTGCATCACGGGCTGCTGACGCGGGATCATCCGATTGAGCAAATGGATGAAACGACGGCGCAACGGCAGGAGGCTAATGCGGGAATCGAGTGCATCAATTGCTCGGTCTGCTATGCGGCCTGCGACACGGTGGCGGGGAACCCGGATTACCTCGGCCCGGCGGCGTTGCAGCGGGCTTGGACCTTGCTGAACGATGCGAAGGATGAGGGGCGGGTTGCGATTTTGGACGCAGTGTCCGGCTCCGGCGGTTGTCATAACTGCCATTCGATGGGGTCTTGCACAGTTTATTGCCCTAATGAGCTCGACCCAATGTCCGCGATTGCTGGCTTGAAGCGCGAAACGATGCGCAACGCGTTTCGCAGGCGCTAAGATGTTGACGATGCGCCTTTATATGCTGCAACGGATCACCGCCATACTGATGGCTCCGCTGGTGCTGGGGCATCTGGCGGTGATGATTTACGCCATTCGCGGCGGGCTGAGCGCGGCGGAGATTTTGGGGCGCACGCAAGGCTCGGTCGCGTGGTTCCTGTTCTATGGCCTGTTTGTTGTTGCGGTATCCGTGCATGGCGCGATTGGCATGCGCGCCGTGCTGCATGAATGGGGCGGGCTGCGCGGGCCGTTGCTCGATGTGGCCATGTGGGCGATAGGGCTGGGTCTGTTCGGGCTCGGCGCGCGAGCCGTCTGGGCCGTGACCTTTGCAAGCGGGCTGGTGGCATGAGCGCGCGGGCTGGGATCACATCGCGCGCGCATCCGCTTTGGGTCGCGTATATTGTGCATCGCCTGTCAGGGCTGGCGCTGGCGCTGTTCCTGCCGCTGCATTTCTGGGTTCTGGCGCTGGCGATGACGGACCCCGCGCGGCTGGATGGGTTTTTGGCGCTGACCGAGGCGGGATTGGTCAAGCTGGCCGAGTTCGGGCTGGTGTTCTTGCTCGCCGTCCACATGTTCGGCGGCTTGCGCCTGATGGCGTTGGAGTTCCTGCCTTGGCGCGCGCCGCATAAGACGCTGGTGGCGGGGGCGGCGGCGGTGTCTTTCTTTATTGCCACAGTCTTTCTATTGCAGGCCGCTGGATGACTGCGCTCGCGCAACCCGGCGCGACTGCGCCATGCCCGACCTCCCCCCCGGGAGGGCATCTAGCAACAGCAGTTGCACACGCGGCACAGGCATTTCTTGGAGCAACTGTCTTCACTTGCATCAGCGCCTCCCGAGGTCGGGCATGGCGCAGTCGGCCTGATCGTTTCGGAGTTGATACATGACCCCTCGCCTTTCAGACATCGACCGCCACGACACTGATATCCTGATCCTTGGCACCGGGGGCGCGGGGCTGTTCGCGGCGCTGCATGCCCAGCAAACTGCGCCCGAAGGGACCAAGATCACCATCGCGGTCAAGGGCCTGATCGGGAAATGCGGCTGCACGCGTATGGTACAGGGTGGCTATAACGTGGCGCTTGGCGGTGGAGACACGGGTGAGCGGCACTTCATGGACACGATTGTGGGCGGCAAATGGCTGCCCGATCAGGACATGGCGTGGCGGCTGTGCGAACAGGCCGTGGTGCGCATTCGCGAGCTGGAAAATGAGGTCGGCTGTTTCTTTGACCGCAACCCCGATGGCTCGCTGCACCAGAAGGCGTTTGCGGGCCAGACCGCCGACCGCACGGTGCATAAGGGCGACCTGACCGGGATCGAGATCATCAACCGCCTGATGGAAAAGGTCCTCGCGAGCG
>CAZPXE010000205.1:0-6166 GCA_964590545.1 uncultured Rhodobacterales bacterium
CGATCCCCGAAATAGCTAAGGTTTTCGGCTTTGGGCACGTTCGTTTCGGTCAGCAGCACGACCGGCTCAACCGCAAAGTCACTCAGCAATCGCATCAGTTTCACCACGGCATGGGTTTGCGGCAGGTGAATCGACGGGTTGCCGACCTCCTTCCACAGGAACGCCACCGCATCGAGGCGGATGATCTGCACCCCGTTATCCACATGCAGGCGGATGATGCGCAGGAATTCGAGCAGCACGTCCGGGTTGCGGAAATCCAGATCAATCTGATCATGGCTGAAGGTACACCAGACATGGCGCGGCCCCCGGCTCGTCTCAACCTCGCGCAAAAGCGGTGTGGTCCGGGGGCGCACAACGTCCGACAGATCATCCTCGGGCGATGCTTCAAAGAAGAACTGATCATAGGGCGATTTGCCCTGCAGGTAGTCGGTGAACCACGGCCCTTGCGAGGACACATGGTTCAGCACCAAATCCGACATCAGCTTGAACGCGCCCGCGATGCGGTTGATATCAGGCCAGTCGCCAAGCTGCGGATTGACCACATGGAAGTCCGAAACCGCGAAACCATCGTCGGAAGTGAAGGGAAAAAACGGCAGGATATGCACGCCATTGATCACGCCCTTCAGGTTGCTCACCAGAAAATCATAAAGCAAATCCAGCGGCTTATGCACGCCGTCCTTCAGCGTGTTGCCATAGGTGATCACCAGCGCGTCCTGTTGTGACCACATCATATTGCCCGGCACCCGCCCCTTTTTGCGGCGCCGCGTTCCTTCTGGCCAAAAGGCGGAGATAACTTCTTGCGCGAGCGCATCAGCATCCCGGCTGGGATAGATTGCCGCCAGATATGCAGCCACTCCACTTGCTAACGGTTCGGCTGACATCGCGTTCCCAGACGTGTTCGAAATTTCCATAGCCCAACCAAATCACAACAATATTTATGTGCAATGAAAATGCACATGACAGACCGCCTATTTCTATGGCATCCGCCTGATATTCTGGCATTTCTGCTTTGTGGGGGTCACGTTGATCCTGTGAAATCCGGCCTTGGCGCAGTTGGCAACTGTCTGGGTAAAGGATGCGTTTAGCTTTCTGGGGGCCAGAAGATCGTAGGCAACAGGGACACCAACCACTTCACCAGCGCTCGTATGAAGCCGTGGGGGCGAAGACTGGGCGATATTGTCTCCAATCAACCCAAGGCAAAGCGCTCCGCTAAATGTCAAAGTCTGTCGTTGAGCCAATCAATGGCTTTGCTAAAGCCAGCCGCCGCGCTTGGTGCGTGGTGCACTGCGCGCAGATAGGCATGGATCAGCCCAATTCCCGGGTCCACGTCGACTGACACGCCAGCCGCGCGGAGCTTTTCTGCATAGTCATACCCATCGTCGCGCAGCGGGTCGTGTTCGGCCAGGCCAATATATGTGGGCGGCAACCCTGAGTGATCAGGGGCACAAAGCGGGGCTGCGCGCGGATCGGTTTTATCCCTAGGGCGGGTGCAGTAAATGCCGTCAATATAGGGCATATGAGCAACTTTAACGATCGGCCCATCTGCGTTTTCAACATAAGAAGGACGATCACAGGTGAAGTCTAGAACCGGGTAATGAAGTAACTGTGCCAAAGGGGCTGGCGTCATGCCGCGCCGCGCCAGTACGGCGACCGCCGCCAAATTTGCACCCGCGCTATCCCCCCAAACAGCAAGCCGTTCTGGATCAATTTCAAGAGTATCACAGTCAAACACCCAGTCGAGCGCAGCGCAGCATTCATCCACAGCGATGGGGAAAGGATTTTCAGGCGTCAGCGAATAAGCCAATGAAATCACGACAGCGCCTGTCTGTGCGGCAATAGCCGCTGTCGTGTCAAAATGGGTTTCCGGGCTGCCTTCGGTGAACGCTCCGCCATGGATATAGAAAACGGCAGGGAAAGGCCCTGCCCCCTTTGGCCTAAAGAGCAATGCGCGCAAGAAACGGTTCTCAAAGGGGATCAAAATTTCACGGACCGTGACCTCATCTGGCAAGGGTTGGCGGTGGGCGCGCGCAAATGCTTCAAAATGCAGCCGCGATTGTCCATGGCTTGCATCGGCACAAAGCAAGTCGCGATGCGCCTGCCAAAGCGCGAGGTAAGGTTTTAGGTCCGAGTTAATCATCTTGCCGTCGCCGAAGGGCAAACGCCCTTCGGCATTCTCCTTTAGTTGCGCGCGCTGTCGATGGATGTGTTGAGCATATCCACCAAGCCAGCATCCAATGCAGACAGGTGCTTTTCGATGACCGGAGCGCTCGCTGCGTAGATCTTGTCGAACTCAGCCTCAGAAAGCTCTGAAACCTCTAGCCCTTCATCGATTTTGCTACGCAGAAAGCCTGCTTCGCCCACGTAAGCATTGTTCCAAAACTCATTTGCAGCTTTGCCAGCCTCGGTAATGACTGCCTGCTCTTGCGGCGTCAGTTGATCAAAAATCGGCTTGGAAAAAATCAGCGTTCCGACGAATGCGCTGTGGCGCGTTTCAGTGAAATAGTCTTGAACGTCGATGAGCCCGGCAAAGACCGTTACGCCATCCACATTTTCCTGCGCGTCAACCGTTCCGGTTTCAAGCGAAGAATGCAGTTCAGGGAACGGGACAGCCACTGGGTTCGCGCCCAAGGCTTTCCAAAAGTCGAGAAAGACTTCGCTTTGAAGCGTACGCACGCGCAGACCAGCGATATCTTCTGCCGTCTCAAGCGGGCGTTTGTTGTTGGTAAGGTTTCGCCAAAGACCTGTATGGATGGTCAAAAGCTTAATACCATTCGCCTCCGCTGCGCCTTCAAAAACACCCCGCGCGGGGCCATTGGCGACAGCGTGCACTTCATCAAAGCTGCGGAAAAGATAGGGGATGTCAAAGGCATTGAAGGACGGATCAAGCGTGCCAAGAAGGCTTGTCGTAATGGCCGTGGAATCAATGATCCCGGCCCGCAGGCCAGAGATGACCTGAAGATCAGGACCAAGCTGACCACCGGGGAAAAGCTCGACCGTCATTTTGCCTTCTGAAAGCCGCGAAACTTCATCGGCAAAGAACTGAGCGCTCTTCGTCTGGGCGTTTTCACCGCCAATACTCAGCGCAAGTCGAAAACTGTGATTGCCGATATCCGCAAAGGCAGACGTACCAGCACAAGCGATGGCAATCGCGGTTAGAGTTGATTTAAAGCTGAACATAATTTCCTCCCAAGGTCAGCGATTGAACATGTATTCGGCGGGCACGATCACAAGTGCCGGCCAAATAAGCAGCAGGATCAGAATGACCACCTGCGTGAAAAGAAAAGGTAAGATGCCCAAGGCAACTTCAGAGTACTTGGCGCGGGTCACACTTGTGACCACGGCGAGGACTGTCCCAACCGGCGGCGTGATCAGCCCAATAACCCCGGCAAGGATAAAGACGACCCCGAAATAGGTCAGGTCGACATTCGCAGCCTTGACCAACGGCAAGACGATTGGCGTAAGGATAAGCAGGATCGGCCCCATATCGATGACGGTGCCAAGTACCAAAACAAGCAGGCAGATAGCCGCCACAAGCAATTGTGGGTTATCGACAAGCGGTTCAAACCATTCAAGGATCGTGCGGTTCATGCCTGAAACGGCGATCATCCAGCTGACCAACATGGCCGCGCCAACAATCAGCATCACGGTCGAAGCTGTGATCATCGCGCGGATGACAACTGCTACCAATCCTTCAAAGGTCAATTCACGGTAGATGACCATGGTCACAAAGATGGAATAGACCGCCGCAGTCACCCCTGCCTCGGTCGGGGTAACGATACCAAAACGCAGCCCAACAATAATAATGAGCGGCAATCCAAGAGCCCAAACCGCGTTTTTGAGCACATCCTTCGTCTCGGTCCATGTTGCTGGTTCACGGGTCGGGCGCTTTTCGAACCGAACCACGATGGACCAAGTCACGGCAAGGGCAACGCCCATTATCAGTCCCGGAACAATCCCAGCGAGGAAGAGCTTGGTGATAGATGTTTGCGCGAGAATCCCAAAAAGTATGAACGCCATACTTGGTGGAATGATTGGCCCAATGATCCCCGCAGAGGCGACGAGCCCCGCCGATCTTCCGACGGTGTAACCATCCCGCACCATAAGCGGCACAAGAAACGCGGCAAGCGCCGCTGCATCAGCCACCGCCGAGCCAGAAAGAGCCGCGAGAAGCACGCCCACGATCACCGCCACATAGCCCAATCCACCTTGTTTGTGACCCACAAGCGCAATGGCGAAATCAATGATCCGACGCGAGATCCCGCCAGAATTCATTACCTCTCCTGCTATCAAGAAGAACGGGATCGCGAGCAGTGGATAAACATCCAGCCCATTGATCAAAGTGAACGCCGCGATTTGCGGGTCGGCCATGCCCAGCCAGAACATCAGCCCGATGCCGCCCAGCAAAAGGGAAAAGGCAATCGGCATGCCAATGGCGAGGGCGAAGAACAGGATTGCTAGGAAAAGGGCAAAGGCCATATCAGCTCTCCTGCCAGCGACGCGCTTTGGACGTCCAAGCCTTGCCAATCTGCACTGGAATTATGACGCAGGCATTGACTGCAAAAAACAGACCAGCCCCATACAACATGACACCTAAGGGCAAGCCTGTGATCGGGCCGCGCATCGACATATTCAACACCGCCTGCGACCAGACCCCGTGTAACAGGAAGACCATCGCAGCAAAGCTAAGCGTTTGCGCAAGCAACACACTCAAATGCGCTAAGGTGTCAGGCAGCGCGTCGACAAGCACACGAACGCTTAAATGCCCACGTTCGATCAACGCAACAGTGGCACCAACAAATCCGGCCCATACCAGAGCCCACCGCGCCAATTCCTCCGACGCGGCAATGCCCGACGCGAATCCGTAACGCAGCACAAGATTTACAAAGACCAATGCAACCATTGCAAAGGCCAATGAAAACAAGAACATTTTCAGTGCCTTAACGTAAATTGCCACAAGCTTTTCTAGCACCACCCCCTCCCGTGAGTTAATGTAGTGATTGGTACATTAGTGATTGTCGACAGCCTGTCAATTAAATGTTACGACCGGTACATAATGAGCGATCAGACAAACCAAACACTTGGCCGTCGCAAGCGGCTCCCGGATCAAACCCGCGAAGCTGCTGAACAAGCCACGCGGGCGGATATTCTGCGCGCTGCGACCAAGGAATTTGTAGCGAAAGGGTATGACGGGGCTTCGATCAGCTCGATTACGAAGCACACGCAAACCAGCCAGCGCATGCTCTACTATCATTTCTCCGACAAGTACGGGCTCTATTGTGCGGTGCTTGAGGCGGGATACAAACGAATGTTCGCTGATACGCCGCTCATGGAGCAAGACGTTCAAGACCCTCTGTTGGACTTGCGACAGTTTGCAGAACGAACTTTTGACCGCCACATCGAGAACGAAGATTTTGTACGACTGATCATGATCGAAAACATCGCTGGTGCAATGGCCGTTCAGGGCTCTGAAACCGCAAAAACACTGAGTAAGAAGCGCGTGGGCGAACTCTATGTGATTATTGAGCGCGGCAAAGCCGAAGGCGTGTTCCGTGCGGACTTGGACGCAAGCGACGTTTACGGGATAATAGCAGGGCTTAGCTTTAGCGCCGTGTCGAACCGGCACACTGTCAACGCTCTTTTTGGCTCTGACCTCAGCGATGAAACGGAAAAGGTAAATCGCCGAAACCTGACCGCACAAGCGGCGTGTCGGTTCGCTTCACCTTAGAAAATCGTTCAACGCGCGTCTGTTTGTTCCAGTCTTATCAACTCATCTTTGAAGGCGTCATCAGGAACTGCCGGTTTGGGCAGAGATCTTTGAGGCACCTTCACGGATTTGCCCAAACCAGACATTGAGCGCGCCCGAGCCCGCTGCTGTGCGGCTTTCCGAAGCGGTCATTGGCAAACCTTTCCAAAATTGGCAGTCTTTGCATCGGAGGACACCATGACTGCGAGCCTGCGCCTCGCTAAAACGGCTCTTTCGCATCGGATTGCTCCTTCGAAAGGTTGAGCAAACTCGACATCAAATCGGGGGAAGTTTCGGCGGGCAGGTCAGGGCCAGTCAGTTAAGCTAGAGCTTGGCAACGGGGCAACACCTTGTTGCCGAGCAGCGTGTTCAGTCCGGTATCGCCCCGGGGCTTGGCCTTCTAGCTTGCGAAAGAAGGCGCTG
>CAZPXE010000206.1:0-6159 GCA_964590545.1 uncultured Rhodobacterales bacterium
AGATCAATCCACTCCTCGGTCGTGTGGTGCAGCAGCACGGCGAGGAAGAAGACCACCAGCGCGCCCATGCCTGCGGCCTCGGTGATCCCGGTGATCCCGCCATAGATCGAGCCGAGCACCACGCCGATCACGAGGATGGGTGGCACCAGCCCTTTGCCGTGTTTCCATGACAGGGCCGAGCGGTCCTTGCCGAAGACGAAGAACACGGCGGCGAGGGACGCGGCCGAGACGACGGCCAAAGTGAAGAACGCATTCAGCGAGGCGAGCGCGTAAGGATCGCCATCATTCGCCGCGTTCTGGCCGGAAAACTCGATGTAGCCAGCGCGCAGACACAGCACCGCCGCGCCAGCGCACAGCAGCAGGTTCATCAGCGCCAGAAACAACATCCCCTTTTCACGGCCCGCCGGGGCGTCCGGGTCGGGCGGCGGCAGGGGGGCATCCTCGGGGCGCAGTTGGGTGCGGATGATGATGTAGAGGATGATGAACGAGGCCAGCATGAAGCCCGGCACGAAACTCGCGGTGAACAGGGCCTTGATCGAGGTTTCCGTGATCAGGCCATAGATAATCAGCACGATGGACGGCGGGATCATGGTGCCCAGCGAGCCTGAGGCACAGATCGTTCCGATGGCGAGGTTCTGGTTGTATCCAAGTCGCAGCATCTGCGGCAGGGCGATCAGGCCAAGAAGGACCACCTCACCACCGATAATCCCGGACATCGCGGCCATGATCACGGCCATGATCGAGGTGACGATGGCGATCCCGCCGCGTGTGCGCGAAAGCCACATGTTCAGGCTGTCATACATGGTTTTCGCCACGCCAGACCGTTCCAGCAGCGCAGCCATGAAGATAAACAGCGGCACGGAGATCAGCACGTAGTCCGTTAAAAGCCCGTAAATCTTGTTCTGCATCAAGTTCAGCGCACCGGTGCCGGGGCGCGAGGTGAGCATGCCGTCGCCAAAGGTCCAAGGCGCGAACAGCAGGTTCGGCTCGAACTTCATCACCAGCACGAGCACGGCAAGGATTGCCGAGGCAAAGCCCAGCGGCATCCCGATGGCGAGCAGAATGATCAGCCCCAGCATCAGGACGATGGAAATGGTTCCGATATCCATTAGTTTGTCCCTCCGCCCAGAGATTTCTTGAGGGCTTCG
Organism: uncultured Rhodobacterales bacterium; assembly: GCA_964590545.1. Taxonomy (GTDB): domain Bacteria; phylum Pseudomonadota; class Alphaproteobacteria; order Rhodobacterales; family Rhodobacteraceae; genus Aliishimia. Next base: position 1,149 of record CAZPXE010000206.1, read on the forward strand.
ACCTCGTCTTCGTCCACTTCCGGCGTGCGCATCTCAGCGATGTCGCGGTTCCAGTCCATGATCAGGTTCAGAATGGCTTGCGCGGCCACCAAAGAGATGACGATGACAACCATTGGCTGCAGCGTGGCGGGGATGGGTGGGTTGAACGCCGAACCATAAAGCTCCCACTTATACAGCTTCTGTGCAAAGACGAATTTGTAGCTGCCGAAAACGGTGGCGGCGGCGAAGATGATGATCATCACCACAGAGATCACGTCGAACACCCGTTGCAGGTTGCGCGGCACCGCGTCGTAGAGCAAAACGATGCGAATATGGGAGCGTTGCTGCATCGCATAAAGACCCGCGAGCAAGAACACGAACCCGGCAATCCAAAGCGTTGTTTCATTGGCCCAAAGGGTCGGGCGCTCCAGCGCGTAGCGCACGAACACCTCATACAGCATGACGCAGGTGAGGGTGACGATCATCATCATCGTCACGCGGCCCAGAAAGACAGAAGCCTTGTCGACCGAGAGCCAGTTTTCACTCTCGATCGAGGAGCGTTGCACGGTCCTGACGCCGATCACGAACAGCACCGGTATCAGCACCAGCGCGGCCATGTCCGCAATGTCGATGAACCCGCCAGCAAGGCCGGGCAGGGCGATGATATCGTAATTTTCAAAGATCGCCTGCACCTGTCCGCGCAGGCTGTCATTCTCGTACGGGAGCCAGTCAAGGAAGAAGGCAGGCATCTGCCACACCACCCATGATGCGCAGAAGAAAAAGGCGAATGGCACCAGCCATTCCCAGAGTGATAAGTGCCTGTCCTGCATGCGTTTTCCTCCCGTTTGCCGCTTTATGCGACCTTGTAATGCTTGATGAAATCCCGATCCGGCGTCACGCCAAGGCCCGCCCCCTGCGGGATTCCCACGCGCCCTGATCTGCGTTTCACCTGCCCCTGAATATCCAGTGGTTCAGTCAGCAGATCGTCGCGGAATTTGTTGTCTGTGGTGTCGAATTCCAGCATCGGCTCCCACGGGTGCAGCCCGCCCGGCATCGCGGGCATCGCGGCGAGCAGTTGCAGGTTCGTGGCAACCGCAATGGCGCTGCCCCAGACGTGGTTGATGACGGGTGTGAAATGCGCGTGGCACAGGGCCAAAACCCGCAAGTATTCGCTGATCCCACCAAGCGCACAGACCTCTGGCTGGGCAATGTCGAGACCGCGGTTCTCCAGCAGCTTGCGCCAGCCCCAACGGCCAAACTCGGCTTCGCCGCCAGAGATGTTGACCTTCAGCCCGGCACGCAGCTCGCGGTAGCCGTCGAGGTCTTCGGGCGCGACAGGTTCTTCGAACCAATAGGCGCCCAGATCATCCAGCGCGCGGCCCACGGTGAAGGCGTCGGCGGTGGTGTAGCAGTGATTGGCGTCGACCATGAATTTGAAGCCGTCGCCGACCCCGTCGCGCACGGCCTCGCAAAGCCAGATATCATCCTTCGGGCCAAGGCCGACTTTCATTTTGGTGGCGGCAAAGCCTGCATCGCGGATCGCGGCGGCTTCATCGCGGAACAGCGCGGCCATTTCGCCGGTGTGCATGTCAGGGCGCAGCATCATTCCGTAGCCATAGACGGGCACGTCCGCCCGGTGCGCGCCACCGATCAGCTTGTGAATAGGCTGGCCCATGACCTTCCCGGCAATATCCCACAGCGCAATATCCACGCCCGAAAGCGCCTGCATCGGCATGCCCTTCTGCCCGTGGTCGCGCATCAGATTATAGACCTTGTGCCAGAGCATATCGCGGTCCAGCGGGTCATGGCCGAGGATCATTGGCGCGATCACGCCTTCGACAATGCCCTTATTGGCGATGGCAATAGGGCCGGGGCCGAAACACTCGCCCCAGCCGGTGACGCCTTCGTCGGTGGTGATCTCGACGAGATGGGCGGTGCGTTTGGAATAGTATTGCTGCGAATAGCCCAGCGTTTCGGGCATGTCATATTGCAGCACGTGAGAGGTGACGGCGGTGATTTTCATCGTGCGCCATCGCCAAGTAGAGCCGAGGGCCGTGCCCGACCGACCTGGAGGGCCTCAGAATAGTTCGAGCCGTCCGGAGTCGATCTCGGCTTAGGTCTGCTGGCGCTCGTTGCGCACGTGCCCTCCCTCCGGGGGGAGGTCGGTCGGGCACGGCCCGGCATTCGCCGGGCAAGTGCGACATCCGATGTCAGCGCGAAATCCACTAGATGTTCCCCCGAAGAAAAACGGCAGGGCCTTGCTTCCAAAGCCCTGCCGCGAAGCTCTTGATATCAAGCAGTTCTTACTTGAACGCGCCGATATCGGTCAGGAAGCTGATATGGCTTTCCAGCAGCGCCTTGGCTTCCGGCGTTGTGGCGAACTCTTCCCAGCCTGCTTTCACCGCGGTGCGGAACTTGGCCAGCTCTTCTGGCGACCATTCGTACAGGTTCACGCCTTCAGCCTTCAGCTTCACCGCGTTCTGTGCGTTCTTCACTTCGTTGATCGTTGCATTGTGCAGCGCGAGGCTGTCCATCGCGACTTCCATGATCTTCTTGTGATGCGCAGGCATTGCGTCCCACACGTCCTTACGGCACGCAAGGTGGTCCGCAGGCATCGAGTGGAAGCCCGGATAGTTGGTGTGTTTGCCGATGTCATACAGACCCAGACCGATGTTGTTGGTCAGGTTTGCAGCATCTGCACCGTCAATGATGCCGGTTTCCAGCGCGGTGAAGATCTCGTTGAAGTCCATCACGATGGGCGACGCGCCGAGGTTTGCGAACACTTTGGTTGCAAGGCCGGGGGGCGAGCGGAATTTCCAGTCTTTGAAGTCTTCAACGCCGCGGATCGGGCGTGTGGATGTCAGCGATTCCGGGCCGGGGATCCACCAGCCGATGAATTCCATGTTGTAGTCGTTGTACAAACCGTTCAGCGCTGAGCGGCCATCGCCGTGCAGCAGCCATGCCATTTGCTGGTAAGGGTTCGAATACCCGCCCATCAAATCGCCGGTGAACTGGAACGCCGGGTTCTTACCGGTCTGGTACGCACCGCCCGTCATGTCGCAGTCAAGGATGCCTGTCGCCGCCGCGTCGAATGTTTCAACCGACTTCACGACGGAAGACGAATAGAACATCTCGATCTGGATTTCGCCGTTGGACATCGCGGTGACGTCCTCGATGTATTTCGCGGCGAGTTGGCCCGACAGTGTTTCAGGCGAGAAGTGCGTTTGGATGCGCAGGGTGGTGTTTTGAGCCGAGGCCGCGGCGGCGGCGCCGAGGGCAAGTGCAGAGGCAGCAGCCAGCGTGGCCGCTTTCTTCATCAGTGTCATGTTGTCCTCCCAGACGTTGGCGCGTTTGATATTTTTATGATGCGGGGATGCCCGCACTGGTTACGCTAACGCTGAGGTTAGGCGACGAATCTCCACCCGACAACCCAAAAGTAAAATTTCCAAAAATTTTGAGATTTTTGTAGATTTACGAGATTTCATCGCGGACAGTGTGGTGACCTGCTCTTGACCGCACTGCGCTGGTCCTGCCAAAGGGCGGGTGCTTATAGGTGGGGGCGCATGACGCAGGAAACAGACATATTCGAGGACTTGCGCCATCGGTTGATCTCCGCTGGGTTCGGTCATGGCGAAAAGCTGCGGGCAGAACAGCTGCGCGAGACTTATGGCTGTTCGGCCAGCACTGTGCGCGAGGCTTTGTTTCGCCTGTCCACCCTTGGCCTTGTGCAGTTTCAGGAACAGCGCGGGTTTCGCGTGCCGGAAAAATCTGATGCGGTGCGCCATCAACTTACGCATTTGCGCGTGCTACTCGAAGCGGAAGGCACCGCGATGTCGATCCGCAACGGGGGGGTGGCATGGGAGGCGCGGCTGACCGCAGCGCATCACCAGCTCAGTCATATCGAAACCCGTATTCATGCCGCCGAGGATACCGCGCCTTTGGCGGAAATCTGGTCTCGGGCAGAGCGCGAATTTCACCAAACACTCATTTCCGCGTGTGGGTCAGACGTGTTGAAGGCAACCCATGCACAGGTCTATGACCGCTTTCGCCAGCAATTGATGATCGAGGATCTCAAGTTCGATTACATCTCGAACAACATCCAGCATCATGAGGAAATCCTGAAGGCGGCGCTGTCGGGGCAAGAGGCGTTGACCCGTCAGAAGATCGCGGATCACCTCGCGCGGCACCTTCGCCCACACGCAACTTAACTTCCGTCAAAACTTTTCGACGCTCCACCGAATAGTTTGGAGCCGTGCGGCGTTAGCCATGTAACTCCCTGCGAAGAAGAGAGTCTGTGACACGCCGCTGTGCGTGAACAGGAGAGCTTTGCCCGCCGGGGATTAACGCCTTGCCGAAGGATCGCCCGATGACATGTTTCTGCCCGATGACGACCCAGCCTTTGCGGACTCTGCTGCCCCGCGTCGATCTGTCGGTGCGCGCAATCCCGCCGCAGATGACGGACCTGATCCCGATGGCGGGGATGGCGACCACGTCGGGTGCTTCGGTGTTCATGAACCGGCCCGATGTGACGATCAACGCGATGCTGCCCAACCTCTCGCCCGAGGCGTGGTTCCGCTCGATCCTGCCGACGGATGCGTTGATTTCACCGGTCGGCGGAGGGCCGATGTTCAAAGTGGCTGCACGGCTGGCCAATCTGGGGGCGAGCTTTCCGTTGGAGAACCCGCGCGCCTTGATGCAGGACCTTCAGACGATGGCGAATAGCCTGAAAGCGTCGATGTCGCCTTTCATCGCCGCGTCGCGAAAACTGCCCAAACTACAGATGCGGAACATGGTGATGGCGGCGAAATTCACAATGTCGATGCGGCAGCAGGGGATTTGCCCGATAGCGCTGTCCGGCGTTGATGTGGCGATGTCGGACGGGCAAAGCCAAGGCGCGGCGAAAGCGCAGCTCAATCGGGCGGTACAGCAGGCTGCCAAGCATCGCGGCGCGTCAATTCCGGGCTTTGCGTTGCCCTTCCCAAAGCTGTCGCTGGCTTTGTCGTTGGCGGGGATGGGTCCGATGATGGCCGCT
>CAZPXE010000207.1:0-6131 GCA_964590545.1 uncultured Rhodobacterales bacterium
AAACCCGCCTTTGAAGCCATAAAGCGCATCCTCATGCCCAATCGCCTCGCGCACGACCGGGAAATTATAAGCATCACCCGCCGCCATCGCAGCAAAGACCTGCTCAACCGCGTCAAATGCTGCCTCGCGGGTCATCAGGTCGGCAATCTCGCGCTCTGGCACGATCACCATCGCGTCCGGTGACAGCTTCGCCGCCGCGCCCCGGACGTTGTCGGGGGCCTCTCTTGGTAAGTCCACCATCAGAACGCCTTCCCGCGCGCCGACACGGGCCATAGGGTTTCGACCTTGCCGTTCCGCACGCCCACATACCAATCGTGAACGTTGCAGGTCGGGTCGCAATGGCCCGGCACCAGCCGCAGCTTGTCATTCACCTTCAGAACCCCATCCGGGTCAGCAACCACGCCATGCTCGTCCGAGCATTTGACATATTCCACATCGTCGCGCCCGAAGATCACCGGCAGGCCACTATCGACCGATTGCGCCTTCAGCCCGGCATCCACGATGGCTTTGTCGGCCTTCGCGTGGCTCATCACAGAAGCCAGCAGGAACAACGCGTTCTCCCATTCGCCTTGGTCAATGCGCTTGCCGTGCTTGTCGAGGATACGGCCATAATCGGCATCCATGAACGCGTAGGAGCCGCATTGCAATTCGTTGTAAACGCCCGAGTTTGACTCGAAATAGTAGCTGCCCGTGCCGCCACCGCCGACGATATCGCACTCCAGCCCTTCAGCTTTCAGCGCATCCACGGCGTCCTTCACCATCGCCACGGCATGACCGATCTTCTCCTCGCGGTCCGCATAGCTGTCCATGTGCTGCATCGCGCCTTGATAGGCTTGCAGCCCGGCGAATTTCAGGCCCGGCGCAGCATCGATGGCCTTGGCTATTTCGACCACATCTGGGGTCGTGGTCACACCGCAACGACCTGCGCCGCAGTCAATCTCAACCAGACACTCGATCTGGGTGCCATGCTTCGTCGCACCCGCTGACAGGTCAGCCACATTCGCCACTTCATCCACGCAGCAGATCGCCCGCGCACCCAGCTTGGGCATCCGCGCCAGACGATCGATCTTGGCCGGGTCGCGCACTTGGTTCGACACCAGCACGTCCTTGATCCCGCCACGGGCGAACACCTCTGCCTCGGAAACCTTCTGACAGCACACACCGCAGGCACCGCCCAACTCGACCTGCAACAGCGCCACATCGACCGATTTGTGCATCTTCCCATGCACCCGATGCCGCATCCCATGCGCTTTGGCGTAATCGCCCATCTTCTTGATGTTCCGCTCCAGCGCATCAAGGTCAAGGACCAAAGCAGGCGTCTGAATATCGGCCTCATCCATACCGGGCAGAGCTGGCACATCGAAACCGACTTCCAAAGACTGAATGTTAATAGGTGCGTTCACGGCTCCGTCCTCCGGGTCATTTCATCCACGGCAGGGTGTCGAGGTCGACATTCCCACCAGTGATAATCACACCGACCCGCTTGCCCGCGAACCGGTCCTTGTTCTTCAGAATGGTCGCCAGCGGCACAGCACAGCTTGGCTCCATCACGATTTTCATGCGCTTCCAGGTGAGCTTCATCGCGTCGATGATCTCATCCTCGGTGGCCGTCAGAATATCCGTCACATAGTTCGACACAAAATGCCATGTCAGTTCCTTGAGTGGCACTTTCAGCCCATCCGCGATGGTCTGCGGCGCATCATCGGCGATGATGTGGCCCGCTTTGAAGCTGCGATAGGCGTCATCCGCCTGCTCCGGCTCGGATGCGATAATCTCCACCTCTGGCGCAATGTTTGATAGGGTCAGGCAGGTGCCAGAGATCATCCCGCCCCCACCAATTGGCGCGACCATCATGTCGACGCCATCCGTTTGCTCCATAAATTCGCGGCTGCATGTCCCCTGCCCCGCGATCACGCGCGGATCGTTGTAGGGATGCACGAAGTTGCCGCCTGTTTTGGCCTGCACCTGCGCAAACACCTCTTCACGGCTTGTGGTCGAAGGTTCGCATTCCGTGATGATCCCGCCATAGCCGCGAACGGCATCTTTCTTCGCCTGCGGCGCGGTGCGGGGCATCACCACGTTGCACGGAATACCGCGCCGTCCCGCCGCATAGCTGAGCGAGAGCGCGTGGTTGCCCGACGAATGCGTGCATACGCCCTTCTCGGCATCCGCATCCGTAAGGCCAAACACCGCGTTGGACGCGCCACGCACCTTGAACGCACCTGCTTTCTGGAAGTTTTCACATTTGAAAAACAACTCCGCCCCAGTCAGATCGTTCAGATAGGACGAGGTCAGAACCGGGGTGCGGTGGATATGCGGCGCAATCCGTTCATGCGCCGCGATCACATCTTCGAAGCTTGGGACGTCAAGGTCGATGACGTCCTTCATTCAGCCGCCGTCCTGTGCAGTTCTGCCACCGGGCGGCGCCAATAGTCCTGTGCGGCCGCCACACCAGAGCCGAGTTTGATGTCGAGGCCGAGATCGACCATGCACATCTCCGCCGTGGCAATACCGCTCAGGGCCATCACTTCTGTCAGCATCCCCAAATGGCCGATGCGGAACACTTTGCCAGCCACCTCGCCCAGCCCGGTGCCGAACGCGACGCCATAGGTATTCGCCGCGTGAGACACGATATCCGAGGCATTGAATCCCTCCGGCGTGCGGATCGCTGTAACCGTGTCGGAATAGGCTTCAGGGCTATTGGCGCACATCTCCAAGCCCCAGCCGCGCACGGCTGCCCGGACCCCTTCGGCGATGCGGTGATGCCGGGCGAAGACGTTGTCGAGCCCCTCGTCCAAGAGCATTTTGCATGCCTCGTTGAGCCCATTAATCATGCCAACCGACGGTGTGTAAGGATACGCGTTGGCCGCGTAGCCGTTCAGCATGTCATTCACATCGAAGTAACAGCGTGGCAGGGTCGCAGTCGTGGTCGCGGACATTGCCTTTTCACTGAAGCCGACAATCGCGAGCCCCGCCGCCAGCATGAAACCCTTTTGCGAGCCAGTGACAGCCAGATCCACGCCCCACGCATCCATCTGGAAATCAATAGACCCGATAGAAGACACGCCATCCACAAACAACAGCGCCGGATGGCCCGCCGCATCCATCGCCGCGCGGATCGCTTTGATGTCTGACGTTACGCCCGTCGCGGTCTCGTTATGCGTGACCAAGACGGCTTTGATTTTGTGATCGGTGTCCGCCTGCAGCGCCGCTTCATAGGCCGCCGGGTCCAGCGCACCGCCCCATGCGGAGTCAATGACCTGCACGTCGAGGCCGAGCCGCTGGCACATGTCGATCCATTTGTGGGAGAACATTCCATTCCGCCCGGCCAGCACTGCATCACCTGCGCAGAGCGTATTGGACAAGGCCACTTCCCAACCACCCGTTCCAGATGAGGGGAAGATCAGAACTTCTGCCGTTTCAGACTTCAGCACTTTGCGGACACCATCGCGCGCCGGGTGCAGGATTTGCCCAAACAGCGGCGAGCGGTGGTCAATTGTTGGCATGTCGCAGGCTTTGCGCAGAGCCTCGGGAATATTGGTTGGACCGGGAATAAAAACTGGGTTCTGAAAGCTCATGATCGACTCCTCCGTGATTTTGCTGACCTTAGGAGATGCACTTCGCCAGCGATATTTTTTTGAAATGCTTTTTCAAAAACGAACTCGCTAGAATAATTGAGTGTTGTCAGTCTCTTGTATTTTTCATATAGTGAAATTGATTTTCGAAATTCTCAACAGAGTCACCATGGCACCCCCGGAAAACCCCGAATCGACTCCCCGCCGCGCCCGTGGCCGCCCGCGTGATTGGCATGACAAGACCGAGCAGAACACGATCAAATCCCTCGACCGCGCCATGGCCGTGTTCGAATATCTGAGCGAGGCGCAAGGCATGGCGCTTTCGACCATTGCCGCCGAGATGAACCAATCCCCCGCCACAGTCTACCGCATCCTCGTCACCCTCGAAGGGCGCGGGTTGGTGGAGTTCGATACCGAGGAGCAAATCTGGCAAATTGGCCCCCGCGCCTTTGTGATCGGCGCGCGGTTTTTACGCCGGACCTCACTGGTCGAACGTGCCCGGCCGATCTTGCGGCGTTTGATGCAGGCGACCGGAGAGACCGCCAATCTGGGCATCGCACAGAACGGCAATGTGCTGTTCGTCAGTCAGGTCGAAACCCACGAAAACATCCGCGCTTTCTTCCCGCCCGGCACCCTGTCGCCCATGCATGCCTCTGGAATTGGGAAAGCGCTGCTGGCCCATATGGACCCCGAGCGGCTGGCGGAGATGCTCTCGGAAACTCCATTGCTGGCATTCACGCCGCACACATTGACAGAGGGCCCCGCTCTGCGCACAGACCTCGCAAAAACGCGCGCGCGCGGGTACTCCATTGATGGTGAGGAAAAGAACCTCGGCATGCGCTGTATCGCCGCCCCGGTGTTTGATTTGAACAACGAAGCCGTCGCAGGTATTTCTGTCTCTGGCCCCACCAGCCGCGTAACCGAGGCAGAGATCGCGCGGCTCTCTCAAGCTGTCATCGCCGCCGCGCACAGCCTGTCAAACGCCCTCGGAGGCGCTCCAGCCAGATCGGACTATTCTGTTGCGCCAGCAAATCCGCCCGCCTATACGGCTCGCGGGCCGCTGTAGCTCAGCTGGTAGAGCACGTCATTCGTAATGATGGGGTCGTAGGTTCAAGTCCTATCAGCGGCACCACCAGACTCAGATTAACGATCCGCAAGTGTCATCGCCGCATAGGCGGGCCACATAAGCGCGCGGCGGATCGGCCCCAGCGGGAATGTCTTCGGTGCCCCTTTCAGCGCGGCGGGCAAGGTTTGCGCTTCCGGCTCAGCCATCATCGTCGCCGCCATGGCCCCGCAATAGCTGCCCATTGCCACACCGTTCCCATGGTAACACAGCGCGTGGAACAGACCCGCTTGCCCCGGCACTTCGCCGACAAGAGGCAGCATTGTGGCAGAAAGCGAAACCATACCAGACCAGGAATGCGTTAGTGGCACGTCGTTCCACGCGGGAAACATGGACGCGAAATCACGGGCGAGGCGAGCTTGGGCGCGCGCGTCACTGCGTGCAGAGGAGCCTAGCCCTCCGCGCATTCCAAAAAGCATCCGGCGGTCAGGAAGCAGTCGGAAATAGTGCAGCAGGTTCCGGCTATCGTAGCACATTTGCTCGCTGGTCCAGCCTTGCCGCTCTAGTTCAGCGTCGGTGAGCGGGCGCGTGACCGCGACACTGGACTGCACCGGCATATAGCGCGCGCGCAGCCAAGGCGGCAGGTCGTCAGAGGAATATCCGTTGGTCGCAATCAGCACGTTATCCGCGCGGATATGGTGCGGGCCGATTTGCAGACGCCATTGCGACCCGCTGCGCTCTATTCGGTTCACTTGCGCCTGTTCGAATAAGCGCGCACCGGAAGCTGTCGCGCGGTCTTGCAAAGCCTTCACATATTTGCGCGGGTTCAGGCCGAAGCCTATGGGCAGCGTCATGCCACCGTGAAACCCCGCATTCAGCCCGCGCCGTTCCAGATCATCCGGGCTGTGAATTTCTGGCGTGCAGCCATAATTTTCCTCAGCCTGCCGCGCATCATCCACGATATTGCGCATATGTTTGGGCCGATGGGCGAGCCATGTTTCGCCGCTCGATGTGACATCGGCGTCCACCCCATCAAGCAACGCCTCAACATGTCGAACCGCCGCCACTTCTGCCCCGCGCCATTCGAGGCGGGCGTCCTTGCCGAAATGCTTGTCGAGCGTGGCATCGGGAACCATCGACCCACCCAAACAACAGAACCCGCCGTTTCGGCTGGATGCGCCCCAGCCAATCTCTCGCGCTTCGAAAAGTGCCACATCTGCGCCTGCCTCAGACAGTTTCAGAGCGGCGTTCAGCCCGGTAAACCCGCCGCCAACAACGGCAACATCGCAGCTTATGTCCGCGTCCAAACGGGCGGCTTCTGCGATATCACAGGTCTGTGACCACCAACAGTTCGCGCGGGGCACGTCACTGTAAACATAGGGTCCAAAGACGCGCTTCATATCGCCCGCGCCGCGGCTTGCTCCTCTTTCTGCCGTCGGAGGGCGGCTTGTTTGGTCGCGAGCGACGCGGAGATAACGCCGACGCTCACAAGC
>CAZPXE010000208.1:0-6091 GCA_964590545.1 uncultured Rhodobacterales bacterium
TTACAAGGTCGATAGACAACAGCGTCGTAGAGTTTCCGGGCCCACCGCCAGTCACAACGAATGGCTCGGTATAGATCATGAAGCTGTCCATGAACCGCAGCAGAACCGCGATCATCAAAACACCCATCATCTTTGGCAGCTCAATATACCGGAAGATCGCCCAGCGGCTTGCCTGATCAATTTTTGCCGCCTGATAGTAGGCGTCTGGGATCGACTTCAGACCGGCGAACGCCAACAATGCAACCAGCGAGGTCCAGTGCCAAACATCCATCACGATGATCGTGGCCCAAGCTGCAAAGCTGTCCTGAGTATAGTTGTATGAAATCCCGATCGCATCGAGCGTGTAACCAAGCAGGCCAATATCCACGCGTCCGAAAATCTGCCAAATCGTGCCAACCACATTCCACGGGATCAACAAAGGTAGAGACATTGCCACAAGGCAAAAGCTGGACCAGAAGCCGCTTTTGGGCATGTTGAGCGCGACAAAGACGCCAAGCGGAACTTGTATCGCGAGAATAATCGCCGAGAACAAAAGCTGACGCCCAAGCGCGTCCCACATCCGCTCGGAATGCAGCATGTCCTCGAACCATTCCAACCCGGCCCAGAAGAACACATTTTGCCCAAAAGTGTCCTGGACAGAATAGTTCACCACGGTCATCAGCGGGATCACGGCGGAGAAAGCAACGAGGATCAGAACCGGCAGGATCAGGAACCATGCTTTTTGGTTAACTGTCTTTTCCATTAGGCAGCCTCCCCCTCTTTAAGCCAGTCATTCACATAGACATTCACATGGCTAGGATCGAATGTGATGCGGTTGAGGTCCGCCGACACTTGAACGTCTTCGCCCACCAAGATATTGATATCATTCCCGAATAAATCAGCGCGGACGATTTTGTGGCGGCCGACATCCTCGACACGCCGAACATTTACCGGCAATCCCTCGTCCTTTGTCAACGAAACGAATTCTGGCCGCACGCCAAGTTCCACCTTGCCATCCAGACCGCTATATCCGCGATCCAAGTTTATGGACGCGCCGTGCACCGACGCAGTTGTGCCAGCCACGTCAGCAGGGATCACATTCATCCCGGGCGAGCCAATAAAGTAGCCAACGAACGTGTGTGCTGGGCGCTCAAACAGCTCCTGCGGGGTGCCAATTTGCACAACACGGCCATCGTACATAACCACGACTTTATCGGCGAAGGTCAGCGCCTCAGTCTGGTCGTGGGTCACGTAAATCATCGTGTGACCAAATTCGTGGTGCAACGATTTGAGCTGGGTGCGCAGCTCCCATTTCATATGGGGATCGATCACCGTCAGTGGCTCATCAAACAACAGCGCGTTTACGTCTTCGCGCACCATGCCGCGGCCAAGGCTGATCTTTTGCTTGGCATCCGCCGTCAAACCGCGCGCGCGCTTATCGAGCTCGGCCTCCATGCCGATCATCTGCCCAATCTGCTGGACCCGCTCGGCGATGTACTTCGGATCTGCGCCCCGGTTCTTCAACGGAAACGCTAGGTTATTGCGGACAGTCATTGTGTCGTAGACCACCGGGAACTGAAAGACCTGCGCGATGTTGCGATCCGCTGTGCTGGCATGTGTTACGTCATGACCGTCAAACAGGATGCGGCCTTGGGACGGATGCAATAGCCCGGATATGATGTTGAGAAGCGTCGACTTTCCGCAACCAGAGGAGCCGAGCAAGGCATAGGCTTCACCATCCGCCCAGTCGTGGTTCAACTCCTTGAGTGCAAAGTCTTCATCGCTCTTTGGGTTCGGGTAGTAAGAATGCGCCAGGTTATCGAGTGTGATTTTCGCCATGATCTAATCCCCTATGCTGCAATCGCGTAAGACGCGGGCGCAACAAGGTCGCCGTTTTCACTAAAGATGTAGACGTGGCTTGGGTCGATATAGACCTGTAGCGGCGCGCCGAGTTTCAGATCATGGATGCCGTGGATCAAACCGACCCATTTCTCACCGTCATGATCGAGGTGAATAAAGGTTTCGGACCCTGTTAACTCTGTCACGATTAGCTTGGTATCAAACGCCATGCCTTCCGGCGACTGCGCTTTGATTTCAACGTGGTTGGGGCGAAAGCCTGCGATATAGCGCCCGTCAGCCAAGCCCGCCAAGGGCCCGGAGGCTTGCGTCGCTTGTCCTTCACCAAACATGACTTTTGGCCCCGTCTTGCTAACGGTCAAGAAGTTCATCGGTGGATCGCTGAACACCCGCGCGGTCGTGGCATCAACGGGCTGGCGGTAGACCTTCGGCGTCAAATCGAATTGACGGACGCTGCCTTCCCACAGGGCTGCGGTATTGCCGCCCAAGAGCAAAGCTTCTTCAGGCTCAGTCGTTGCATAGACGAAGATGGACCCTGCTTCTTCAAATATCTTTGGGATTTCGACACGCAGCTCTTCGCGCAGTTTGTAGTCTAGGTTCGCCAATGGCTCGTCGAGCAACACAAGCCCCGCATCTTTGACCAAGGCCCGCGCAAGGGCGCAGCGCTGTTGTTGCCCGCCTGACAACTCTAGCGGTTTGCGCTGCAACATCGGTGTCAGCTGCATCAGGTCGGCGGATTTTTTGACGGCTGCGTCAATCTCGGACGAGGATTTGCCCATCAATTTCAAAGGAGAGGCGATGTTTTCGTAGACCGTCATGGACGGGTAGTTAATGAACTGTTGATAAACCATGGCGACCTTGCGGTCTTGCACGCGCATCCCGGTAACGTCCTGGCCTTCCCAATGCACGGTCCCTTCGGTTGGCACATCAAGGCCCGCCATCAGACGCATAAGGGACGTCTTTCCTGATAGTGTTGGCCCCAGAAGAACATTCATCGTGCCCTTGTTCAGCGTCAAATCGGTGGCGTGAATATGCACTGCACCCTCTACCGATTTTGAAACGCCTCTCAATTCTAACGTCATTTCCCTCGTCCCTCTATTCGGCCGCTGCGCTGAACTGCGCGCCCAACCGATCTTTTATCCAATCATCAAGCGTGCTGATCTGACCCTCGCTCAGGCGCAGTCCCAGTTTGCTTCTGCGCCAAACAACATCTTCTGCGCTCTGCACAAATTCGTTGTCCATGAGCCACTCGATTTCAACCTGAAAGAGATTGGCCCCGAAATCCTTGCCAAGATTTGCAGGCCCTTTGGCGTGCCCCAATACGTCGGCCACCTCGGTCCCATAGGCTCTTACGAGCCGCAAAGCCCAGCGGTCGGACAAAAACGGAAAGGCACGTTGGGTTTCTGCGACAAGCGTATCAACGCCGTCCACGGCGAAATCCCCGCCCGGTAACGCCACGCCCGCCGTCCATGGCTTTGCAGGGACAGGCAAGACTTGCTCGATCTCTTCCATAGCGCTTTCGGCAAGGCACCGATACGTTGTGATCTTGCCACCAAAAACACTGAGCGACGGCGCACCGCGGCTCGTTTCCAGCTTCAGGACATAGTCGCGTGTCGCAGCCGAGGCAGAACTTGCGCCGTCATCATAAAGCGGGCGAACACCGGAGTATGCCCACACAATATCCTCTACGCCAATCGGCTGCGCCAAATACTCATTGATAAACGCAATCAGGTAGTCCCGTTCTTCGGGGGTGCATTCCGGTTTCGTTGATGGGTCGTCATGATCCTGATCTGTGGTGCCGATAAGGGTAAAGTCAGTCTCATAGGGAATGGCAAAGATGATGCGCCCGTCGGTCCCTTGGAAGAAATAGCATTTGTCATGATCAAAGAGTTTTTTGGTGACGATATGGCTGCCGCGTACGAGGCGGACGTCGGCTTGCGAGTTGCTTCGCAGCGTCGTGCGCAAAACATCGCCAACCCAAGGCCCGCCCGCATTCACAACCATCGCGGCGGTCACCGTCGATTTATCGCCCGTCGTCGTATTTTGCATTTCGACATGCCATTTGCCATCGACAACCCCAGCACCGACGACCTTTGAACGGGTCCGAATATCTGCACCGCGATGCTGCGCGTCGCGGGCGTTCAGCACCACCAGACGAGAATCCTCGACCCAGCAATCCGAGTACTCATAGGCCTTTTCAAATTTTGGGCTCAATCCTTTGCCCTCTGGGGCAGATCGAAGAGAAATACTCGTGGTAGCGGGCAGAATTTTTCGACCACCCAAATGATCATACATGAACAGACCCAAGCGGATCAGCCATGCAGGTCGACGGCCTTTCATCCAAGGCATAAGCGCGCCCAACAGCTTCGACGTCGGTGTCGACATGTCGAACCGCATGCTCTGGTGGTAGGGCAAAACGAAACGCATAGGCCACGAGATGTGCGGCATCGCGCGCAGGAGGTTCTCACGCTCGATCAGCGCTTCACGGACCAAGCGGAATTCAAAATATTCAAGATACCGCAGGCCGCCATGAAACAGCTTTGTCGATGAGGCGGAGGTTGCGGATCCAAGATCATTCATCTCAGACAGACACACGTTCAGGCCACGCCCTGCCGCGTCTCTGGCGATGCCGCACCCATTGATGCCGCCGCCAATGATCAAAAGATCATAGTCCGAACGCATGTATCCCTCCCAGCATCACTCTTGCGGTGATATTCATAGTTTTTGACAATAAACGATCACAAAGGGAAGCAAAAAATGTTCGCTTTCCATCGCATTTGCGCAGATTCCTGTTTTTACGAACTATTTTCCTTCTTTTTCACGCTCGCAGACCTAGGTTTTGTGCACTTGAAGCCTGAGAATCTTCGGTTTCACCTCTCCACGAACGTGACATTTTGCGATTTTGCGATAAAACGATCAGAAGCGAAAAGGGCCGGCATTTGGGACTGACAATTAGAAAACCAGAGATCATCGCCATCGCGCGCCGCGAAGGAAAGGTGACCGTAGAGGGGCTTGTTGAGCATTTCGGCGTCACCCCTCAAACCATCCGCCGCGACCTGACGGAACTCTCGGAATCGGGTGAATTGGAGCGGGTTCACGGCGGAGCAATCCTGCCGTCGAGCACGGTAAACATTGCCTACAATGAACGGCGTATTTTGAACCAACCATCCAAGGTAGACATCGCGCGCGCTTGTGCGCGGATGATCCCCAACGATTGCGCAATCTTTTTGAACATCGGAACCACGACTGAGGCAGTCGCGACGGAGTTGCTCACCCACGAGGGCCTCTTGGTCGTCACAAACAACGTGAACATCGCGAGCATCCTGTCCACAAACAAACATATCGATGTCGTTGTCACTGGGGGTCAACTGCGTCGTACAGACGGTGGCCTTATCGGCGAAATCGCCCGTAACGCGATCCAATACTTCCGCTTCGACTACGCGATCATCGGTTGCTCGGCCCTTCGCCAAAACGGCGACTTGATGGACTTTGACATGCAAGAAGTCAGCGTCAGCAAGGCGATTTTGCGGCAAAGCGAGCAGGTCATACTTGCGGCCGACAATTCCAAATTCGACAGGAAGGCCCCGGT
This sequence comes from uncultured Rhodobacterales bacterium, assembly GCA_964590545.1. Lineage (GTDB taxonomy): Bacteria > Pseudomonadota > Alphaproteobacteria > Rhodobacterales > Rhodobacteraceae > Aliishimia. Next base: position 5,426 of record CAZPXE010000208.1, read on the forward strand.
GTTTGTCGCTTCCATGGACAGTGTTTCGACACTGGTTACGGATCAAATGGTACCGGATGAGTGCAAAACTCAATGTGATCTCACAGGTACAGAGATTGTCTATGCGGGCGCGGGATAAGAGCGCGCTGGGGCATTCCAATTTGATGTAAACACCGGCAGCGTCTTAGGCTCAGGACCCATTAATCTTGCGGCGCTGGTTGCAGCATTTGGCAAAACTGGCGCGCCGTCGGCTCGCGTAAATCTTAACTATATGTCAGCGCTGACGTCAGACACTGGAAGGACGTTCGCCAAGCTAAAGCTGAGCGCTTTGAGGACCTAAGCGTCTCGCTCAGAACACCTTGCGATAACAAACTCCGACTTTGCCGCCGACATATTGTTCAAATGCTGAGGCCGCCGTCCACCGGCAGGCAAATGCCCGTTATGTAGCTGGACGCATCAGACGCCAAAAAAAGCGCGGCTTCAGCGATCTCCCATGGCGATCCTTGTCGTCGCATTGGAACAGCGGCTGCCCTATCGGAGGCTGAGGTGCTTTGGGAATCGCGGATAAAGGCGGCGACATGCGGTGTGTCGATCATACCTGGCATAACGACATTGGCGCGGATGTTGTCGGATGCATGGGCGCGGGCAACAGAGCGGCACATTCTGTTCAGCCCGGCTTTCGAGCTT
>CAZPXE010000209.1:0-6068 GCA_964590545.1 uncultured Rhodobacterales bacterium
ACCCCAGAGCCAAGGTTGTTTGTGTTCAACCCACCGCCACCGGTATTCCGCTTCGGCGCCGCAGGCTGACGGCGCGGCGCGGCGGCGGGGGCCGTTTGACGGGTTGTCGTGCTCCGCGTGGTACCGCTGGACGTATTTCGTTGCGGCGTCGCAGCCTGCCGAACGACCGGGCAAGCCACATCATCATTCAGGATAATCTTGCGATAAAGATCCAGCGTCGGCTCACGGGTTGCAGGGGTTTCGCTGATCTGCTGGAAATAGTTATCCACCGACCGGCGAGACCCGTTGCCCCAGATCCCATCAATCCCCGACGTGTAACACTTCATCCGCGCCAGCTCAGTCTGGATCGCGCGCGCCAGACCCCGCTCAGTACCATCCACAGGATCATAGGCGCCACCGCTCACAAGCGATGAATATAGGTCAGGGTCCGAATTGCGGATCTGGTTACGGTTCTCAAAGCTGCTGGGGTCAAGCTGCGTGCCTTCGACCGTCCCCGTCTCGACCGGTTCGAACGAGGCGTTGGTCGGGCGCAGATCGCCAATGATAATGTATGGCTCCGGCAATCCGGCAGCGGTGGGCTGCGCGGCGGCGGCCGGCTGGCGTACGACCGGTTCGAAAATCTGAACACCGTTGCTGGCCGAGGCGGGCCGGGAAACATTTGTCGGCTGTGCCGCTGTAATACGTCCACCGATCTGCGTCGCGCCACCGGCAGACGCGCGCACGGTGCCAGCGCTCGCAGAGGTTCCGGTGTTGCGCGGCAGCACCGGGTTCACCGGCGCAGCAACCTGCGCCACAATCGTCACGCCCGACGAACTCGCCTGCGGTGCGACCAAAACTGTCGTGGTCCCGGCAGACGGCGCGCGGCTGCGAATGATATTGCCGCTGGAATCCATCAGCCCGGCCTTACGCCACACCTCTTTCATCCGGGTCTGCTCCTCTTCGGACAGACTGGACAACATCTCCAGCGCATTGTCCGGCAAGCCTACGATCTGGTCACCGTCTTCTTCGGCTTCTTCTTGCGGCCACAAATAAAGCGGTTCGCTCAGCGAGGAGCGCACCCAGCCCGGACCTGCGGCGGTCTCGAACGCGTCCGCCAACGGCGCATCGGGCGTGGCCAGAGCAAGCTGCAACTTGTCAGTGAAGCGCGCGCCGTTTTCGTCTGGGGCTGCATCCACTGCCTCTACAGGCGTGGCCTCTGCTTCTACAGGCGTAGCCTCAGTCGTTTCGGCATCCGCGACATCCGCAGTGTCCCCATCTGGGTCTGCCTCTGCTTGGGCCTCCACCTCGGCCACCGGGCACCCGATTGCCGGATCATGCGAAAACGCCAGAAAAATCCCGTCCGGCAGCGCGTCGTCGGCAGGGGCCGCCAAGGTGTCGCCCTCGGTCTGACACGTCTCGACAAACACCAGAACCTGTTCCGCACCCGCATCGCGGAACGCCTGTGCCGTTGCCAGCACCGGCCAGCCCGCCGTTTGCGTATCCCCAAGTTGCGCGCCGCGCAAAAGTATATCGCCGCCCTCGCTCGCTTCCGTGCGCCCCGAATAATACAGTACCACCGTGGGCGCTGCACGCGCGCCAATCGCAAACTCGCTCGCAGTGATATTCTGGCGCCGCACCACGTCGAACCCAAGCCCCAAAAGCGCACGCGAGACGGACACAGCATCCTTCGTCGGTCGCTCCAGCGCCGGGCCGCCAAAGCGGGCATTTCCGATCACATAAGCAATCCGATCCTGTGCCGCCGCCGTTAAGGGCAGCGCACCAAGAAGGGCTGTCGTCAAAACCATGCGGCGCAGGGGCATGAAAAAGGTCCTGTATAATGAAATAGCGTCGCTCGCTGTAACCTAGCCGATCAGGGCGGGCGGGCAAAGTCACATCTTTGTCTAATCCGGCGGTTTATTGTCGAAGTTTATACGACTGTTCGACCGCAAATCAGCTTTGCCGTTGTGAACGTCTAGCTAAAGCCCGCGCGCAGTGAGGCGATTCGGTCAAATCCGCTGCCACCGCAGAGGGGAAAATCCCGAAATCCGCGTCAAATTAACCGCTTATACGCCATAGTTGAAGCGCCGCCATGGTTAACTGTGCTTTTGCGGGCACATCCTTAAATACAGCCAAGTTTCGCCTTATCAGCGTCCCAACGCCTTATGTTTCATGGATAATTGGAGTCGCAGGTCAACTGGGGTGATCACCCCAAATTAACGGATTTCCGCCATGATCCGCGAGATTCCGCCAAAAATGAGGGGCTGTGAACCAGCATCGTTGAAACACAGGGCCCCAATCCTCTATTTTGTTAGCGGGGGCAAGATCACAGCGGGAGCTATCCATGCTACGAGCAATGACATACACGGTACTGTTTTGCGGCCTCTCTGCAGGCGGCGCGGTTGCGCTGGCTCTGGCCCATAGCTCCAGCCCGTTTGATACGCCCGATGAGCCCGCAATCGCGGCACCGAACTATTTCGAGGCAGCTCCAATCCAGATTTCTCGCGCAGAACCGGCAGCCGATTTGCCGATGCCTGCTCCGATCCTGACCGCACCTGAGCCCGTCGCGCCTGTGGCGGTTGAGGTGGAAACACCGGTTGCACCTGCGCCGGTAATCGCACCTGCGCCAACTCCGGTGAAAAAGGCTGTGGCTCCGATCGCCAAGCCCAAGCCAGCCGCCAAGAAGAAAGTTGTTGCCAAAGCGCGCCCCGCCGCGCCCAAGCCGCAGGCTCAGCCAGTTGCACGTCCGCGCGTGACAGTTTCGACCCAAGGCGTTGGCACGTGGAACGGCAGCACTGATTTCTCGCATCTCAAGCGCGACCCGGTCAAACGGGTGGAACCAAAGGTCTCTACCCAAGGGCAGGGCGGGATCAATCTGTCCAACGCGTGGGTCATTGGCGTTTATCGCTAAACGCCAGACAGCCAAATTCCAGACTGGCGACGCGCTTTAGCGTCACCCCTCCCGCAAAAATTGTTTTTTGCTACAGGCTTATCTTGCAGTTGACAGCTTCGGTGTGTTCGGTCCCAATGTGGTCATTGTGGCGTAAGCGGTTTTCCGCTCGCGCAAATCTCTTGCGAACCGAAGGAGTGCCCATGCGCACATCAATTTTGTCCGTGGTCTGCTCTGCCGTGGCCGCCGTTTCTCTCAGCCTCTCCTCCGCCGCCTATGCGCAGGACAGTGCCCAATTGCAGCTCGAATTAAACAACGCAGCACCAATCGAAGGGGGCGGATGCCGCCTGACATATGTTGTCACCAATTCCTCCGACAATGCCCTGACCGACACCGCGTTCCGCGTGGGCGTCTTTGATGCGGGCGGAGTCGTGCGCGCCATTCTCGCGCTTGGCTTTGGCGCATTGCCTGCGGGCAAGACACGTTTGGCGCTGTTTGACCTCAGCGGACAAGACTGCTCAGATATTTCCCGGATCGTCGTAGACAGCGCAGATGCCTGCGTGCTGGCCGATGGGTCCTCAAGTGATTTTTGTATGACCGGCCTGTCGACCGCATCGCGCAGCGACATTCAATTCGGCCTGTGACATTTTCAGGCGTGGCGCTTTTCGAGCGCCACGCGTAATAGCAACGTTGTAACCTACAGAGCAGGTCGCACCCTTCGTGCGGCCCGCAGCATTCGAATTGGGATTAGACCATGTTTGCAGACATCGATCCGGCCACGATTGGCGTGTTTATCGGGCTGGGCATCCTGTCCGTGATGGCCATTACCGTCACCGTCTTTAAATTCTTCCAGTTCGCCAAGCTGGGCGTTGGCAAGCAAAAGCGCGCCGAAGCGATCATTGAAAACTGGTTGGGCGGTCGTCCCGAGGAAGCCATGCGCACCGCCGCGTCGCGCAAAGATGTGCTCGCGCGCGTTCTGCAAGCGGTGCTGACCGGGCTGCGCGCCCGTCCCAATGACCCGGACTATGCCGAGGAGCTTGGCCGCCAAACCGCCCTCATCGAACTCGCCGCCATGTCCAAGCGGATGCGCCTGCTGGAAGCGGTGGTGCAGGCGGCACCGATGCTCGGCCTGCTCGGCACCGTGATCGGGATGATTGACGCCTTCGCAACCCTGTCCATGAGCCAAGGCGCGGTTGACCCGTCGCTGCTCGCCAGCGGCATTTGGACTGCTCTGACCACCACCGCTGTCGGCCTCGCCATCGCGCTGGTCACCTTCTTCATCGCGAACTGGCTGGAATCGCGGATTGAGGGGGAGCGTCAGTCCATTGAAACCCTCATCTCTGCCGCCATTCACGGACGGGTCGATACCTCGGCCCCGGCGTAAGGGAAGCGCGGCATGGCCTCTCGCTCAAAGCTGGAATTGCCCCGCGTCACGCGGAGCTATAAATTCGCGCTCACGCCTCTGGCGGACGCGATGTTTCAGCTGTTGATCTTCTTCATGCTGACCTCGTCCCTAACCCCCTATTCCCTGCTGACTTTGCGCAGCGGTCCCGGGCAGGATACGGGCGGCGCCCCGGCTGCCGAACCGCCGCCACCACCACTGGAGCCGGCAGAAGACCAAGATCCGCAAGCCACTTGGACCATTGAAAACGGTGCCGTCCTCGCAGGTGGCCAACGCTTCGGCTTCGACAGCTTGCCCGGCCTCGCCGCCGTGCTGGCACAACGCGAAACCCCCAATGTGCTGATCATCTCAACCCCCCGCGCACAGGTGCAAGACATCGTCACCGTCCTCGAAACCCTCTCCGCCGCACAGATCACCGCCGTCCAAGTGGTCTCGCTGGTTGAGAACTGAGGAGCGCGACAGATCATGAGACGTTCCCTCCCGCAGCCCAAGGAAAAATCCGAACTCGATGTGTCGCTGGCCATCGTGAATATCGTGCTGCTGCTGATCTTCTTCTTTCTGGCGACCGGGCGGCTACTGAACCCTGTTGGCCCCGACCTTGATGTATCGGAAACCACCAAACTGCCTCTCGACCAACTCCCCTCCCCTATCCTCGTGATCGGCGGCGACGGGATCTGGGAACTCGACGGGCAAGAGGTCGCCCCAGAATTCCTGCCCATCGCCCTTGATGCGCTGGAACAGCCCGTGACCCTGCACCTGCTCATCAACCGCACCGCGCCCGCCAACACGATGATCACCGTCCTAAACCGCCCCGAACTCGCCGCGCGTGAGGTCAAGCTGGTCACCCTGCACAAGCGGATCGATCCATGAGCGTTCTGAACCCCCATCCCGAGCGCAAAGGCGCATGGGCGGCGGCGCTGCTCTTGTCCACTGCGGTCCATGCGGCGGCAGGGGTCTATGCCTTGGATGTGATCCCCTTTGGCCCGCCAGAGGAAGAAACTGATTTCCTCTTCCCGGACATCGCCATCTCCACAATCGCACTTCAGGAACAACAACTCGCCGCGCTGGAGCCGGAGGCGGCCACAACTGACGCCACCGACGAGGCTGAAACACCAGACGAGCCAGAAGCCGAGACGCTGGAAGCGACCGAGCCAGAGGCCGAGGAACTGGACGCGGCAGACGCCGAAGAGCTAGATGCAGCCGAGGCTGAAGAACTGGAAGCTGCGGAGGCCGAAGAACTCGAAGCGGCTGAACCGGAAGCCGACGAACTCGCCGCCGTTGAGCCAGAAGAGGCTGAGCTAGCCGAACCAGAGACCGTAGAAGCCGAAAGCGTCGAGGCCGAAGAACTCGAAGCGAGCGAGCCGGAGGTGCCAGATGTCGCCGAGACCGTGGAGGCGGTTGAGCCTGAAGCCCCCGAAGTTACCGCCGTCGATCAGGTCGAAAGCGCGAACCCGGTCCTGACACCCGTGCTGCCCGACGACAGCAGCACGCTGCAAGGCTCTGTCGTGGAACAGGTCGCCACCGCCGCGCCCGTGGTGCAATCAGTGCAACCGACAACTCAAGTGGTCACTGCCGCCACAACCGTGACCCGCGTCGCACCTGTGGCACCGCCCCCGCGCCCGGAGCCCACCGTACAAACGGCGCCACCACCGCCTCCGCCGCCGCCACCCTCACCCGAAGAACTGGCGCTGTCCGAGCAAGTGAAGCGCATTCGCGAGCGCTTGGGCGACACGTGCCTCGTCGCGCTGCCTCGGAACAATGGGGAAGGCCGCAATCCCATCGTCACCCTTCTGTCGGACA
>CAZPXE010000210.1:0-6065 GCA_964590545.1 uncultured Rhodobacterales bacterium
ATGTTCGACGGTATAGGGTTTCAGCCACTCTTCCGGGCCGAATCGCGATTGGAAAGTGGTGGTGATATCGGTGTCGGACCAGCCCAGCCGCTCTTTCAACAGGCGCGTGGTTTTCACGCATTGGCAGTGATACGGATCGCCCTCCATCAGATACCGCTTTGGCACGCCGTGATAGGAACAGACGAGGATGTCAGGCTTCTTTTCCAGCTTGGCATAGGCCGCTTCAATCGACTGGGCGAGCGCGTCGATATAAAGGGGGTGGGCGTGGTAAGGCTCAACCGTGCGGGTGGTCGGTTGCCATTTTTCGTCCATCAGCACACGGAAGAACTGGTCATTCGCGGTGGCCGATGTCGCGCCCGCGTAGTGCGGATATAGCGGGAAGAACAAGATTTTCTGACAGCCCGCCTCGATCATCTCTCGCACTTTGGATTTGGTCGAAGGGTTGCCATAGCGCATGCAGAAATCGACCATGACCTGATCGCCATACCGGTCCTGCATGGTTTGCGTCACCTTCGCGGTTTGCTGCTTGGTGATCGTCATCAGGGGGCTTTCGCCGTCTACTTCGTTCCAGATCGACTTGTACGCCTCGCCAGACGAGAAGGGACGCTTGGTCAGGATGATCAGTTGCAGCAGTGGCTGCCAGATCCAGGGCGAGTAGTCGATCACGCGCTTGTCAGACAGAAACTCGTTCAGATACCGGCGCATCGACCAGTAATCGTAATTGTCCGGAGTGCCGAGATTGGCCAGCAGGATCCCAACGCGCGCAGGTTTGATGGCCGGGTGATCCGCGGCGGCGTGCTCTGGGCGTTTGGCTGTCTTGGTGGCGTCAAGCATGTCTGTCCTTTTCCGTATGACCTGCCGGGGGAGATAAACGCTTTTCCTGTCACGTCAATCTGACAGCTTGGTTTCCTTGGTCTTGAGCGCATCAGCAAGCCGTGTGGTGGCAGAACCGGGGCGCAAAGGTTGTGGTTGATCGACGCTGGGGGCCCAGCCTGTCAGGGTGATCAGCTCAAACGTGGCGCGGATTGGCTTTTGCGTGCCCGGATAGTGCTTCTGATAGAGCTTCGCCGCCTGCATCAAAACGTCACGCCTTGTGAGATGCCTGTCACGCGCCGCCAGCGCATTTCCCTCCCCCATCGCGCGAAGATCACGCATGAGGGCGAGCGCGCTGTCATATTCGACCGTGAGCATATCACTATCCGCCACAGGCAGCGCGAAGCCCGCCCGTTGCAGCAACGCTCCAAGATCGCGGATATCCCCCATCGGCAGCACGCGGGGGGAGAGGCCGCCTCGAACACTCGTTTCTGCCTCACTCAAGCTGGTGCGCAATTCGTGCAGGGTCTGACCGCCGGGAAAGACAGCGAGCATCAGCCCGTCTGGTTTCAAGGCGCGGCGCATTTGGATCAGTTGACCGACCGGATCATTGGCCCAGTGCAGGCACATCGCGTGGATGATCAGATCGAAACTCTGTTCGGCAAGATGCAGTGTATCTTCGTCGCTCACATGGTCGGCATCGGGCAACCAGGCCCATTCTTGCGGAAAACCCGACACAATCGCGGTGGACGTAAAGTCCTTGTTAACCATCGTCAGGCGATCCTGAATCTCGGCCACTGCCTCGCGGTGCAGGAACAAGGCGCTCGGATCATGCCGCGCGCGGTTGCGTTTCAGGGCGGTGCGGTCGGTCAGAAGATTGGGATGCGACATGGGTCATAACTAATATGCAGGTGCAACGGGTTCAAACTGCGATTCGCACGTTGTTTCCACCGTCTTGCCTTGGGTGCCGCGCGCCTGTGGTCGTGGAAAACAGCCTGTGCGCGTCGTGCTGGGGCGATCTGCCGCTTATCTCCGGGCCGGTCTGCGTGGCGTGCGGCGTTCCGGTGCTGGCTGAGGTTGGCGATACAGAGGCGCGCTGCGAAGATTGCACGACCACGCAGCGACCTTGGCGCTATGGACGCGCTGCGCTGCGTTACCGTGACCTTGGGCGGCGGTTTGTTCTGGGGCTTAAACACTCGGACCGATATGATCTAGCGCCTGCTGCGGGCCGTTGGCTGGCGGGGGCCGCGCAGCCTTTGATCGCACAGGACACGCTGATCGCGCCGGTTCCGCTGCATTGGACGCGTCTGGTGAAACGCCGCTACAACCAATCCGCCGTTCTGGCCAAGGCGCTGGGCATGACGGTGCTGCGTCCCACTGTGCTTGACCTGCTGATTCGTACCGAACGCACCAAACCGCTGGACGGCGTGGGGGTCGAAGATCGTTTTGCCCGCCTGCATGGCGCGATTGCCGCAAACCCCAAACGGTTGGACAGGCTGGCCGGGGCGAAGGTTCTGCTGGTCGATGATGTGATGACCAGCGGCGCGACTTTTACGGCCTGCACCCATGCCTGCCTGCAAGCGGGTGCGGCGCAAGTGGATGTGCTGGCACTGGCAAGGGTGGGCAAAGACGATTAGGTAGTGGCCAAACGGACATGAACCCGAAGGCTCGAAATGAAACCTGTCGAAATCTACACCTCCCCGCTATGCGGCTTTTGCCACGCGGCCAAGCGGCTGCTGAACCAGAAAGGCGTCGAATTTTCCGAGATTGACGTGTTGGCCGAACCCAACCGCAAGGCCGAGATGATGCAGCGCGCGAATGGCCGTCATACGGTGCCGCAGATATTCGTGGGCGAGACGCATGTGGGCGGCTGCGACGAGCTTTATGATCTTGAGCGGTCCGGCAAGCTCGACCCGTTGCTGGCTGCGGGATGAAATCGGCGCTTTTGCAACTGACCTCGTCGGATGACCCGGCCGAGAATTGCGAGATCGTGCTTACGATGATTGCGGAGGCCGTGGCGCAGGGCGCAGGCTTTGTCGCAACGCCAGAGGTTACCAATTGCGTCTCCGCCAGCCGCTCGCATCAGGCGCAGGTTTTGGAGCCGGCGGAAGGGAACACCTTCCTGACGGCGATGCAGGGTGCCGCCACGCAACATGGCATTTGGCTACTGCTCGGCTCGATTGCGGTAAAGACAGATGATCCCGATGGCCGATTCGCCAATCGCAGTTTCCTGATCGCACCGGATGGGTCGGTGCGCGCGGAATATGACAAAATCCATATGTTCGATGTGGATATCGACGCGCAGGAAACCTATCGCGAAAGCAGCGGTTATCGCCCCGGTACACACGCCGTCGCGGCGGATACGGATTTTGGCAAGCTGGGCTTGTCCATCTGCTACGACATGCGCTTCCCGCAGCTTTATCAGGCGCTGGCCCGCGCCGGGGCGCAGATTTTGACCGCGCCTGCTGCGTTCTCGCCCGTCACTGGCGCTGCCCATTGGCACAGCTTGTTGCGCGCGCGGGCCATTGAAACCGGGTGCTACATGATCGCGCCCGCGCAAACGGGTCAGCACAAGGCGACGCGCGGCAAAGCGCGCACAACATATGGTCATTCGCTGGTCGTTTCGCCTTGGGGTGAGGTCATTCTGGACGCGGGCACCGATCCCGGCGTCTTCATGTTTGATCTGGACCTCGAAAAAGTGGAAGATGCCCGCCGCCGCGTGCCGTCCTTGGCCAACGCGCGCCCTTTTGATGAGCCGGTATGAGTGACGTATCCGACAATTCCGCAGCCGTTGCGCTGTTTTCCGAAGTGCTTGCGGCCGAGCAGAGCATTCGCAATCGGCTGAGCAAGGTGCTGCCGAAGGGGATGGAGCTGTCGCATTTCTCGGTGCTGAACCATTTGTCCTACCACGGGGGCGAGCGCACGCCTGCGCAACTGGCGCAGACTTTTGCCGTGACGCGCGGGGCGATGACCAACACGCTGTCGAAGCTGGAATGGGCGGGGTACGTGCATATCCGCCCCGATTGGGACGATGCGCGGCGCAAGCTGGTGGCGATCAGTCCCTCGGGCCGGGCCGCGCGCGATCAGGCTTTTAGCGCGATTGCGCCTCTGGTCGCGTCGTCGGTGTCTGATCTGGACCCCGACGATGTGCGCCGCGCAACGCCTGTCCTGCGGGCGCTACGGAACAAGATGGGCGACAGTTAGGCTTCGGGCTTGAGTGCGGCTGTGACGTAGTTCACGCTCAGGTCCCGGTCCGAGATCGACCATGTCCACGCGATTGGGTTGAACACGTACCCTTTGCGGTCAACAGGCTCTAATCCAGCGTTTTTCATCAAGTCAAACAGCTCATCCGGGGTGATGAACTTGTGCCATTCGTGGGTGCCTTTGGGCAGCCAGCGCATCACATGCTCGGCTCCAATGATCGCCATCAGATAGCTTTTGGGGTTCCGGTTGATGGTCGAGCACAGGTGCAGCCCGCCCGGTTTCAGCAATTGCTGGCATGCTGTGAGGAAGGCGAGCGGGTCGGCCACATGTTCGACCACTTCCATGTTCAGCACGATATCGAATTGCTCGCCGGCGGCGGCCATCGCCTCGGCAGTGGTGTGGCGGTAGTCGATTGTCACGCCGGACTGTTCGGCATGCACTTTTGCCACGGGAATATTGCGTTCCGCTGCGTCAGCCCCAACCACATCAGCCCCAAGCCGCGCCATTGGCTCGCAAAGCAGGCCGCCACCGCAGCCGATGTCGAGGATTCGCAATCCGGCGAAGGGGGCATCCGCGCTCAGATCCCGATCAAACTCTGCCGCGATTTGCCCCGCGATGTAGTCCAACCTGCAGGGGTTCAGCATGTGAAGGGGCTTGAATTTCCCCTTCGGATCCCACCATTCAGCCGCCATCGCTTCAAATTTTGCGATTTCTCCGGCGTCTACGGTTGTTTGTTGCGCTTGCATTCCATGCCCCATGTGCTTTTTGTGCGTCTGGGCTCTATATAGGCCGATAATGGACAAGTACCCGGATCAAAAGCGCGCAGCGCAGTATTTATACCCGCCGATCGACCCGTTCGATCAGCGCATGATCGATGTGGGCGATGGCCACACGATTTACATGGAGCAATGCGGCAATCCTGACGGCATTCCCGTTGTCGTTCTGCATGGCGGGCCGGGGGGCGGATGCAGCCCGGCGATGCGGCGCTATTTCAACCCCGACGTCTACCGCGTTGTGCTGTTTGATCAGCGCGGCTGCGGACGCTCACGTCCTCACGCATCGGTGAAAAACAACAATAGCTGGGCCTTGGTACGCGACATCGAACTTCTGCGTGAGATGTTGGAGATCGAAGATTGGATCGTCTTCGGCGGAAGCTGGGGCGCGACGCTGGCGCTGATCTATGCGCAAACGCATCCCGACCGTGTACTGCATCTGGTGCTGCGCGGCGTGTTTCTGGCGACTCAGACGGAGTTGGATTGGTTTTATGGCGGCGGCGCGGGCAAGTTCTGGCCTGACAATTGGGAAAAGTTCCTTGCCCCGATCCCGAAGGACGAGCAGGACGATCTGATCTCCGCCTATCACCGCCGCCTGTTCTCGGGCGATTTGATGATGGAAACCCGCTGCGCCCGTGCTTGGGCAGCGTGGGAAAATGCGCTGGCCTCGTTCAACTCGGCGGGACACGGGGGCGAGAGCCCCGGCGAATATGCGCGGGCCTTTGCGCGGCTCGAGAATCACTATTTCATCAACGGAGCTTTCCTTGAGAAAGACGGTCAGTTGCTAGAGAATATGCCGCGCATCGCCCATATTCCCGGCACCATCGTGCAAGGGCGTTATGATATGATCTGCCCGCCCGAAGCGGCGTTCAAGCTGAAGGAGCGCTGGCCGAAGGCACAGTTGAAATTTATCCACAAAGCGGGCCATGCTCTGTCGGAACCCGGAATCAGCGCCGAGCTTGTGCGCGAAATGGATAAGCTGGCTGCCCTATGACCCGATTGGACCGACGCGCGCTTTTTGCCACCGGCTCCGCCGCTGCGCTTTTGGCGGCTGTTGGCGTGTCGGCACAGGCAGCGCCCACGCGGGGCGGGCATCTTCGGGTCGCACTGTCGGGCGGGGATCGGGCAGAGACATGGTTCGACGTCCCCGGCGGGCGATTCCTGCAAGCCGCGCGCAATGCGGTCTTTGAAACGCTGACCGATATCGCGCCGGATGGAACGTTGCAGCCCGATCTTGCCACGCGCTGGACGCATGACAATACCGGGCGCATCTGG
>CAZPXE010000211.1:0-2847 GCA_964590545.1 uncultured Rhodobacterales bacterium
GCGGCCTTCATAGAAGCGGGCGGAGTAGGTCGACACGTTGGGCGTCAGACGCTTGTAGCCGGTCGCGTGCTCGAATTTCACGTTCGGGAACTTGGCGGCGACGTTGTTGGTCGGGTCCATGTAGCCGAAGGAGGTGGTGAAGATCAGATCTGCGCCATCAAGGGCCATCTGCGTCATCACACGCTCTGAATCCGGGCCTTCGGCGACGTTTTCGACGAAGACGGTTTCGACCTTATCGCCAAAGGCTTCTTCGACGGCGAGGCGGCCTTCGTTATGTTCAAACGTCCAGCCGCCGTCACCGACAGGGCCGACATAGACGAAGCCGACTTTGGTTTTGTCTTCGGCCATAGCGGTTCCCGCCATGCCCAGTGCCACAGCAGCGGTGGCGAGCAGTTTGGTGAAGTTCATGAGTGGTTATACCCCCGGTTGTTGGCCCCTATTGCGAGGCATGGAACGTGCGTCCCAGCGAGGCGGGCGCTTGTGTGCGATCCGCCGACAGCAGCACCAGAACGACGATGGTTATCACATATGGCGACATTGCCAGATACTCCACCGGAATCGCAACGCCTGCGCCTTGCAGTTGGAACTGCAAAAGCGTGATGCCGCCAAACAAATAGGCACCCAGCAGCACGCGGCCCGGCTTCCAGCTTGCGAACACAACCAGCGCGAGCGCGATCCAGCCCACGCCTGCGGTCATCCCTTCGGTCCATTGCGGCACGCGCACGAGGGAGATGTAACCACCGCCCAGCCCCGCCAGCGCCCCGCCGAACATAATCGCAAGGATGCGGATGCGCACGACGTTGTAACCCAGCGCATGGGCGGCGTCGTGGTTCTCGCCCACCGCTTTCAGGACAAGGCCAAGGCGGGTGTATTTGAGGGCGAACCATGTGAGCGCGACAAGGATGAGCCCGAGATAGAGGATCGCATCATGGCCGAAGAGGATTGGGCCGATCACGGGGATGTCTGATAGCGCGCCGAAGGGCACATCGGGCATCCGGGGCGGTTTGATCCCCACATAGGACTGGCCGATCAGCGCCGAGATCCCGAGGCCAAACAGGGTCAGGGCAAGTCCCGACGCCACTTGGTTGGCCAGTGTGATCTGCGTCAGGAAGGCGAACAGCAGCGACAGCCCCGCGCCGCCAACAGCAGCTGCGAGGAAGCCGACATAGGGCGAGCCGCTTTCCACCGTCACCACGAAGCCGCAGACGGCCCCGGTGATCATCATGCCTTCCACGCCGAGGTTCAGGACGCCGGATTTCTCAACCACGAGCTCTCCGATCGCGGCCAGCAGGATGGGCGTGGCCGCGGCCATGAGGGCGGCGATGAGGAGGATGGGGTTGATGGCGCTCAGGTCCATGACAGGCCCTTTTCTTCGAGTTTTTGAGAGCACAGGCGATGATTTTGGCCCGGAATCAAGGCGCTCTGCGCCGCCGGGCCGCGCCCTCCCTCCCGCATGGGAGGGCGCATTGCGACGGTTCTGCTTTGAACATCTATGGGATGTGCTTGGCGACCATTAACCGCTGTCGAATGCATGTTGCGTGCGCCCACCCGAGGGAGGGCGCGGCCCTCTATCGTGTTTTGTAGCGCCGTCATGCTGTCGCCCCTTTGCCAACCCGCAGGCGGTAGTTGGTCATCACGTCGAAGGCGAGCAGGAAGAACAGCAGCATGCCTTGGAACACTTGGATCGCGGCGGCGGGCAGGCCAAGCTGTGATTGCGCGATGTCGCCGCCGATATACGTCAGTGCCATGAGCAGCCCGGCCAGCACGATGCCGATGGGGTTCAGACGGCCAAGGAAGGCGACGATGATCGCGGTGAAGCCGTAGCCCACGTTGAAGTCGATGGTCACTTGGCCAGCGGGGCCGGACACTTCGAACATGCCTGCAAGGCCCGCCAATGCCCCGGAGGCACCGAGGCAGAAGATCACAAGGCGGGAGGGGTTTACGCCAGAGAAGCGCGCGGCGCGGGGGGCTTCACCGGTCACGCGGATGGCGAAGCCGAGGCGGTGTTTGGTGAGCAGAACATAGGCGAGGATCACGGCGATCAGCGCGGCGACGACGCCCCAATGCATCCCGGAATTGGCAATGATTTCCGCATTGTGGGCGGAGGGGTATTGTTGGAGGTTGCGCGAGCCGGGGAAGCCGAACCCTTCGGGGTTTTTCATGGCTCCCAGCGCCATCGACGACAGGAATTCCTGCGCGATATAGACCATCATCAGCGAGACGAGGATTTCGTTGGTGCCGAATTTCACCTTCAGCAGCGCCGGGACCAGCGCCCAGAGAAACCCGCCTAGCGCGCCCATGACGACCATCGTCGGGAACAGGAACACGCTTTCAGCCGGATAGACCGCCAGCGCCGTTCCCGCGCCGAACAGCGCGCCCATGATGTATTGCCCTTCGGCCCCGATATTCCAGATGCCCGCCTTGAAGCCGAGCGACAGGCCAATGGCGATCAGCACCAGCGGCGCACCTTTGATCAGCAGTTGCGGGCGGTAGAAGAAGGCGAACTCGCCAAAAAGCGGCTCCCAAAAGATCAGGCGCAGGGCGGCGATTGGGTCTTTGCCAAGGATGGCGAACAGAAACCCGCCAAAGATCAGCGTGGCCAGTACTGCCAATAGCGGCGTGCCGAGTGACCAAAGGCGCGAAGGTTCGGGGCGTTTTTCGAGGCTGATCATGGCATGCGCCTTTGGCTGGCGGCTGGGGGCGCTGCCCCCAGACCCCCGAAGTATTTAGGGCGAAAGGAAAGCATGAATGAGTTTGACGGTTCAGACATGCGCCACCTCCATGCCATGCGCGCCGCCGAGCATCAGGCCGATCTGGTCGAGGGTCAGGCCTGCAGCGGGGCGCGGC
>CAZPXE010000211.1:2857-6056 GCA_964590545.1 uncultured Rhodobacterales bacterium
GTCTTCCTCAAAAGCGGCCCAGGCGGGGCGCGGCTCGGACAGGCGGCCTTCGTTCAGGGCTGCAAAGCTGTGGGAGATTTCCATAAGTTCATCAAGGTCTTGGCTGATGACGATGATTGCAGCGCCCTCGGCGGCGAGGTCCAGAAGGGCTTGTCGGATCGACGCGGCGGCGGCAGCGTCAACGCCCCACGTAGGTTGGTTCACGATCAGCACTTTTGGGTTCTGGAGCACTTCACGGCCCACGACGAATTTCTGCAGATTACCACCCGAGAGCGAGCGCGCAGCGGTGTGCGGGCCGGGGGTGCGGACATCGAATTTGGCAATCACCTCTTGGGCAAAGCGGCGCGCACCGGACCATTTCAGGAACCCATTCCGCTCTAACCCTTGGCGGACCGAGCCCGTGAGCATTGCGTTTTCGGTCAGCGACATATCGGGCGCGGCGGCATGGCCCAGCCGTTCTTCGGGCGCGGCGAGCAGGCCAAGCGCGCGGCGGGCGCGGGGTGGTTTGGTCGAAATATCATCGCCCATCATGGTGATATTGCCACGTTTCGTCGTGCGTTCCCCCGATAAGACCGAGAGCAATTCATCCTGCCCGTTGCCCGCAACGCCGCCGATGCCGAGCACTTCGCCCTGACGGACTTGCAGGCGGATATCGCGCAGGGGCATGCCGAAAGCGGTCGGAGCAGTTAGGGACAGACCCCGGATTGTCAGGACCACTTCGCCTTTTTTCCCGTCGCGCGGCTCGGGCGTCTTCAAGGCGCTGCCGACCATCAGTTCCGCCATTTCGCGGGCTGTCGTCTCGCGCGGATCACAGGTCGCCACGCATTTGCCGCCACGCAGGATGGTGGCAGTGTCGCACAGGGCGCGGATTTCTTCGAGCTTGTGCGAGATGTAGAGGATCGCGGTGCCTTCATCGCGCAGTTTGCGCAGGGTGCCGAAGAGGATCTCCACCTCTTGCGGGGTAAGTACCGAGGTCGGCTCATCCATAATCAGAAGCTTGGGGCTTTGCAGCAAACAGCGAATGATTTCAACGCGCTGACGCTCGCCCGCCGAGAGGTCTCCGACCTGCGCAGAAGGGTTGAGGGGCAGGCCATAGGTTTCAGACGTTTCGCGAATTTGGCGCGATAGGTCGCGCATCCGGGGCGGGTTTTCCATGCCAAGGGCGATGTTTTCGGCCACGCTGAGCGCATCGAACAGCGAGAAGTGTTGGAACACCATGCCAACGCCAGCGGCGCGGGCGGCGCGCGGCTCGGCGGGGGTGAAGGGGGCGCCGTTCATCTGCATCGTGCCGCTGTCGGGTTTGACGAGGCCGTAGATCATCTTGACCAGCGTGGATTTGCCCGCACCGTTCTCGCCCAGCAAAGCATGGACCTCACCGGGCGCGATCTGCATCGACACATCATCATTGGCCCGCACACCGGGGTAGGATTTCGTGAGGCCTTGCAGGTCGATCAGGGCGGTGGTCATGCGCGGGCTGCCTTGGTTTCGGCGGGTTGAGAGGACAATAGCTGCGCCGCGACACCAATCGCAATGGCTTGTGGGTGTTTTCCCAAGGCAGGGTTGCCGATAGGGCATTGGATTTGTTGGATTGCCGTGTCCGTGTGGCCCATCGTAGCAAGGCGTTTGCAAAAGCGTGCCCATTTGGTGGCGGAGCCGATCAAACCCGCCTGCGCGAAGCCGTGGCGCAAAAGCGCGTCGCAAAGCGCAAGGTCAAGGTCGTGGGAATAGGTCAGGATCAGGTGGATTGCGTCCTGCGGCGCGCGCGGCACAACGCGCAGCGGATCGCTTGCCACAAGGGGGTCGATGCCCGGGGGCAAGTCAGATGGAAAGCGATCCTCGGCCACATCAATCAGAGTGATTGCGTGCTGATCCAGAGGGGCGAGCGTGGCGGCGAGTGCGCGGCCCACATGGCCTGCACCCCATATCCAAAGCGCTGGTTTTTCGCGCTCCGGCCGGGGCTTGGTGGAGAAGTCCAGCGTCACCGCCCCGCCGCAGCACTGGCCCATATCCGGGCCAAGGGCGAATTGGCGGCGGTCGTCTGTTTTGCCCTCCGCCAGCATGAAACGCGCATGAGCGATGGCGGACCATTCCAGCGCCCCGCCGCCGATGCTGCCCGCGATGCGGTCCGACCAGACTTCCATCGCCGCTCCAGCTTCGCGCGGGGCGGAGCCTTTGGTTTGGGCGACGATGACCCAGATCGACCCGCTCATCCGCGCGCGCGTCCGATGGACGATAGGATTTGTTCGGGTGTCGCCGGGGCGTTCAGATCGGGATAGTTCGGCCCGCAGGCCGCGACCGCGTCCGACAGAGCAAGGAACGCCGAAATGCCCAGCATCAAAGGCGGCTCGCCCACAGCTTTGGAGCGATAGACCGTCTCGGCCCGGTTCGACGCGTCCCAGAGGGCGACATTGAAGACTTCCGGTTGGTCCGCAAAGGCAGGGATCTTGTAGGTCGACGGCGCGTGGGTGCGCAGCGCGCCTTTGCTGTCCCAGACGAGTTCCTCGGTCGTAAGCCAGCCAGCGCCTTGGACATAGCCGCCTTCGACTTGGCCGATGTCGAGCGCAGGGTTCAAAGAGGCGCCCGCGTCATGCAGGATGTCAGCGCGCAGGATGCGGTTTTCGCCGGTGAGCGTGTCCACCAGCACCTCTGTCACCGCCGCCCCATGGGCGAAGTAGAAGAATGGCCGGCCATGGCCTTTGATCCGGTCCCAGACGATTTCGGGTGTTTTGTAGAAGCCGGTGGCCGACAGGCTGATGCGCGCCATCCATGCTTTCTGCGCGACTTCGGAAAAGCTGTAATCGGCGGCGGGAGTGGTAACCCGGCCCTCGGCGAAACGCACCTCGGACGGGTCACATTGATGCTCCTCGGCAAGCAAGTCAGCCAGTCGCGCGCGGATCGTGTCGCAGGCGTTCTGCACCGCCATACCATTGAGATCACTTCCGGAACTCGCCGCTGTGGCTGACGTATTAGGTACTTTGTCCGTGTCGGTCGCAGTGATCTTAATGGATTCCATCGGTACGCCAAACCGCGCCGCCGCCACTTGGGCGATTTTCTGGAACAGGCCCTGACCCATCTCGGTCCCGCCATGGTTCAGGTGGATAGAACCGTCCTGATAAACATGCACCAGCGCGCCGGCTTGGTTCAGATGGGTAAGCGTAAAGGAGATGCCAAACATGACCGGCGCGAAGGCGATACCCTT
>CAZPXE010000212.1:0-6023 GCA_964590545.1 uncultured Rhodobacterales bacterium
ATGATGCGCTGATCGGCGGCAATGGCGACGATCTGCTCGAAGGCAATGACGGCAACGACAACCTCGCCGGAAGCGGCGGCAATGATACGCTCGCAGGCGGCGCAGGCGACGATATCGCGCGCGGTGAAGCAGGCGATGATTTTGTCCTTGGCGGTCTTGGAAACGACGTTTTGTCGGGCCAAGCCGGGCGCGACAGGATTGAAGGCGGTGATGGGGATGACCGGATATCCGGCGGCAGCGAAAGCGATACGTTGCGCGGCAATATCGGCCGCGACGAGATCGAAGGCGGCGGCGGGGATGACGCCATCTTTGGCGGGCACGACGCAGACGCGCTGCGCGGCAATACCGGCAATGACCGCGTCTTTGGCGAAGACGGCGATGACCAACTTAGCGGCGCAAGCGGCAATGATGTGCTCAATGGTGGCGCTGGGATGGATTTCGTCCGCGGTGGCAGTGGCCGGGATCTGATCTATGGCGAAGGCGGAGATGACGGGCTGCTTGGCGACAGCGGCGAAGATCAGATATTCGGCGGCGACGGCAATGATATCGCGTCAGGCGGGGCAGGCAATGACAAGGTCTATGGCAACTTTGGCGACGACGATCTGTCGGGGGATGCCGGAAACGATCAGCTCTTCGGCGGGTTTGGCAACGATACCCTAAGTGGCGGCGGCGGCAATGACGGGCTGTTCGGCCAGTGGGGTGAAGATATCCTGATCGCCGGGATCGGAGCAGACACGCTGAGCGGTGGAGACACGCTGGGTGAGCGCGACGTGTTCTTGTTCGGTCAAACCGCGCAAGGGCATGGCGGCTTTAACCGCATCGTTGATTTCGAAAACGGCGTAGATCAACTCGACATCAGCGCCTTTGGCTTCGCCGATTTCGATACTGACGTGGCGGTTCTGGCAAGCAAACGCGACGGCGGCGCGGCCACCGCTCTCGTGCTGGAATCGGGCTATGTCATCCATATTGACGGGCTGTCATTGGCATCCTTTGATGCCAGCGACGTGATCCTGTCGTAAACCGGGCCACAGCACATGCCGAAAACCCGGAACCACCCAACACTGCCAAAAATCAAATATTTCAACGCGTTATAGCGTTATAGAAAACGTTGAATCGCAGATACCTTGCCGCGCTTCGCGCTTTCAGGACAATCGCGGTACGTGTGTCTCAGCCAATTCTCGAACCGCGTTAAGTGATGCCAGATGAGTCAGGTATTCGGCATGATGCTTTAGCGAAAGACCTGAGGGCGATACCTGATCCTTTTGCGCGCCCCCGGCAGGTGGCGATTCAGGCGCGTGTTGATCAGGTTAAAGAGGCCAATCAGGCACAGGCTCAGCACGATGAAATACCCAGCCACGATGGGATAGGCGACGAAGGGGTTGAACGTCTTTTCCGCGAAGTAATTCGCATAGTACAGCGCGTCGCCCCGCTGCTGCCACGCCGGAAAGCCGGAAAAGAACACCAGCGTCGTGGCATGGAAGAGGAAAATCGCCTCGTTGGTGTAAGACGGCCAAGCCAGCCGCAGCATGGTCGGCCAAGTGATCCGCCGGAACTTGGTCCAGCCGGAGAAACCATAGGCGTCCGCCGCCTCCAACTCCCCCTGCGGCACCGACAAAAGCGCGCCGTAGAATATCTGCGCCGAATAGGCTGCTGTATTCAGGAACAGCACAATCAGCGCTCCGGCCCAAGCCTTGGTCAGCCAGCCAGTTTGAGCGGTGATCCCGAAAACCTCCACCCCGCCACGCGGCAACAGCACGAACAGCTCATAGGCAAAGAAGAACTGGATAAACAGCGGCGTGCCCCGGAACAGGAACACGAACCCATCCGAGGGCTTGCGCACCCATACCCGGCGAGAGGCTTTGCCCAGCGCCACCGCCGTCGCGAGAAAGAAGCCCCCAAATAGCGCCAAGGCCCCGAAATAGATGTTCCAAAGCAGCCCTGACCCGATCAGCACCACTTGCTGGCACAAGGTGAAGTCCGAGCGCGGCAAAAGCCGCTCACCATAGCCGACGGAGCGAAAGGCATAATCCGCGATCACGTCCAAGCAATCCATCACAGCCCCACCTTTCCGGCCTCAAGCGATTGCCCGTGGCTGAGCCGCGTGGTGAGCCGCGCAAACACCTTCTCTGACCCCCATGTCATCAGCAGGTAGAACACCAACAGCGCAAGGAAGTACCACAGCCGCCAATCGGGGTGCGGATAGTCAAAGATCGGCCCCTTGGAGCCGCCAAGCTCGCGCGCCCAATAGACGATATCCTCAACCCCCAGCAGGAACAGAAGCGGCGTCGCCTTGATTAGAATCTGCCACAGGTTCGACAGACCCGGCAGCGCGTATCGCCACATCTGCGGCACCAGAATGCGCCAAAAGGTCTGCCGCTCGGTCATGCCAAAGGCCGCCGCCGTCTCAATCTGAGCCTGCGGGACGGCGCGCATGGCCCCATAGAGCACGTTGGCCGCGAACGCCCCAAACACCAGCGCGAAGGTGAAGGCGGCCAGCAGGAAACCGTAGACCTCATGCACCGCCTGCGGCGCGCTCGACAGCGGCAGCTTAGCCGCGTCGCAAACGATGAAATCATGGCCCTGCCGGATCGGCTCGGTCCAATCGGGGCACAGGACCTGATGCCGCAGCCATTCCAACCCCTGATCCAGCGCGATCACGAAGAACAGGAAAAAGACGATATCCGGCACACCCCGCACAATCGAGGTATAGCCATGTCCCAGCCACGCCAGCGGCGCAATCCGGCTCCGTGCAGCGACCGCCCCGGCAAAGCCGAACCCCAACGCCATCGGCGCAGTAATCGCCAGCAACAACAGAACAGTTCCAAAAGACGTATAGGCCAGAAAATGTTTGCCATTGGTCAGATAGCACGACACCCACGCCAAGCCCTCCAGCACGGATGGATCAGAGCAATAGGAAAACAATGGCGCGCCCCCCGGACCACGTCGCAAAGGGGCGCGATTATCCGCGCCCCTCGCTTCAGTTAGCTTACCACTGAGAAGAGACTTCCCATTTGGCAATCATCGCATTCAGTGAGCCGTCATCCTTCATCGATTGGATCGCCGCATCGAACTTGCCGCGCAACTCACCGTCCGACTCGCGGATGCCCATGCCGACACCGCCGCCCAGCGCGACCGGATCGCCAACCACCATCAGGCCGGAATTGCCCGCGATTGCCGTGTTGATAAAGCTGGCATCGGCCAGAACCGCATCCGCTTCGCCGTTCATGACGGCGGCGATGGTCTCATCCGGCGTGGCGAACTCCACCAGCGTCGCGCCGTTCTCGGCCACATAGCCCGCCTGGATCGTGCCGGTCTGCGCCGCGATCACACCGCCCGCAAGGTCCACACCTGCATCCAGCGCCGCATAGCTCGATGGGTCCGGCGGGGTGTAGGCTTGAGTGAAATCAATCACTTCGTCCCGCTCATCCGTAATCGACATGCCCGCGATGATCGTATCGTAATTGGCCGACACAAGGTTTGGAATGATCGAATCCCAATCGTTCTTCACCCATTCGCAGGTCAACTCGGCACGCTTGCACAGCTCATCGCCCAGTTCACGCTCGAACCCGTCGATCTCGCCGCTATCGTTGACGAAGTTCCACGGAGGGTAAGCGCCCTCGGTGCCCATCCGCACCACATCATCCGCAAATGCGCCCGTGGCGACCAGCGCCAGTGCCGCAGAGGCCAAAATCGTTTTCATGTCATACTCCCGTTTTCGCATGTTACGCGGAGACAGCAGACAGAAACTGCCGCAACCGCTCTGATTTGGGAGCGCCGAACAGATCACCCGGCGCGCCCTCTTCCTCGATCAGCCCTTGATGCAGGAAGATCACATGATCGCTCACATCGCGGGCCAACGCCATGTCATGGGTCACAATCACCATCGTCCGCCCCTCGGCGGCGAGATCCTTGATCACCTTGACAACTTCTTGTTCTAACTCCGGGTCCAGCGCGCTTGTCGGCTCATCCAAAAGCAGCGCGCGCGGCTCCATACACAGCGCCCGCGCGATGGCCGCGCGCTGTTGCTGCCCGCCCGATAGCTGCGCGGGCCACGCATCGCACTTGTCCGCCAACCCCACCTTGGCGAGATAGCCGCGCGCGGCCTCCTCCACCTCGCCCGGATCCCGGCCCAGCACAGTGATCGGCGCTTCCATCACATTGCGAAGCACAGACAAATGCGCCCACAGATTGAACTGCTGAAACACCATCGACAGGTTGGTGCGAATACGGGTGATCTGCGCGCTATCGGCTGGCCTGCGCCTTGCGCCCTGCCCCTTCCAACGCACCGCCTCGCCCTCAAACAGCACATCACCCGACTGGCTGTTCTCCAGCAGGTTCGTGCAGCGCAGCAAGGTGGATTTCCCGGACCCAGACGAGCCAATCAACGCCACAACATCGCCGGGCCGCGCAGCAAAACTGACGCCCTTCAGAACCTCGTTCTCGGCATACCTCTTGTGAAGGTCGCGGATCTCAAGCGCAGGGGATGTATTGGTCATCGGGGCTCTTTGCGGTTTCACGCATCAAGCACTTCGCCGCACGGATTCGCAAGGCTAACCCGTCGTCGGGCGGCGCGCATTCCGGGCGATACAAGGACATACCGCCCGGCAAGTCATTCCTACGCCGCGCACC
Source organism: uncultured Rhodobacterales bacterium (assembly GCA_964590545.1). GTDB lineage: Bacteria > Pseudomonadota > Alphaproteobacteria > Rhodobacterales > Rhodobacteraceae > Aliishimia. Next base: position 4,630 of record CAZPXE010000212.1, read on the forward strand.
GTGTCCGGCGACGCAACATCGCCAAGCCGCCGAGCCCAGCCAGAAGCAGCGGCAGACCCGCAGGCAGCGGCACTGCCGCCTGAACGGCCACGCCGTTTGCCGTGATCGACACGTTGTCATACCGCGCCGCCCGCCCAATACTGCGCGAATTCGCCGTGTAGAAGCCCAGCCGCATATCGCTGCCCAGCGAGAAATCCAGCGTATCGACCGGATCGCCAAACTCGGTCGAGGACGAGAACTGATCCATGTCCCGGAAATCCGCCGCCGTGAACCCGCTGAAGCTAAAGGTTTGCCATGTTGAATTTCCGCTGCCAGTGACCGGGAACACCTCGTCGAGGAAGTAGTCCCCATCCTGCTCAATCACCATGCCATAGGCCATGCCCGCTCCCAGACCGTTGGCCCACTGCACATCAATGGAGAAATCGAAGCTGGTCACCTGCTGATCGGCCGAGGTCAGAACCGCGCCCGTCAGAAAATGCGCAAAGTAGATGTTACCGTTGTCTGTGGTCACCACTTGCAACGCATTGCCCGGATTGCCCGAAGCAGACTGCGCCGTGCTTTGGTTACCCGAGGCATAGCCCGGAACCTTTTCAGACGTGAACGTCCCCGCCCCGAACTCAGTTTCCGTAAAGGTGATGGAGGTTGCGGCGTCGGCGCTCTGGCCCGCCAACGAAAACGCCACAAACGCGGCGGTGCAAAGAAAACGCATCTTCAAAACTCACTTTGATTAATTCGTGCGTCAGGCGTAGCAAGCCGCCTGCCACGCAATCAAGCGATTCCTGCGCAACCCCTACGCCTATAACGAGAAAAGCCCGGCGCGCTGGCCGGGCTTTCCAAATTCTACAAAGCGATCTCGCCTTAGTCGTCGCCAGACTTCAGCGCCGCGCCAAGGATATCGCCCAAGCTCGCACCGGAGTCCGAGGAGCCATACTGTTCCACGGCCTCTTTCTCTTCGGCGATCTCGCGCGCCTTGATCGACACGCCCAGACGACGGGACTTGTTGTCCACATTGGTGATGCGCACGTCGACCTTGTCGCCGACCGAGAACCGCTCAGGGCGCTGCTCGGCACGGTCACGGGACAGATCAGAGCGGCGGATGAAGGATTTCATACCCTCATACTCCACCTCAATGCCGCCATCCTCGATCGAGGTCACGTTGACAGTCACAATAGAGCCGCGCTTCACGCCGCCTGTGGCTTCGGCGAATTTGTCACCGCCCACGGCTTTGATCGACAGCGAAATACGCTCTTTGTCGGTGTCAACTTCGGACACAACCGCCTGAACCATATCGCCTTTGCGGTAGTTCTGGATCGCATCCTCGCCACGCTCGTCCCAGCTGAGGTCGGACAGGTGAACCATGCCGTCGATGTCGCCCGGCAGGCCAACGAACAGAC